>NZ_JAPPVG010000027.1:0-52079 GCF_028680365.1 Pseudomonas sp. MIL19
AGTAAAACCCCCGACCAGTTTCCTGATCGGGGGTTTTGGTGTAGGTGCTTGACGATGACCTACTCTCACATGGGGAGACCCCACACTACCATCGGCGATGCATCGTTTCACTACTGAGTTCGGGATGGGATCAGGTGGTTCCAATGCTCTATGGTCGTCAAGCGATTCAGCTGAGATGTCGTGCTGCTTGCGCGGCTCGCTACCTCGAATTGGGTATGTGATGTGGTTTGTAGTTGTGCAAATTTTCGGCTGTTGCAGTCTTCATAGAGACACACAAACATCAAATTGTTTGGGTGTTATATGGTCAAGCCTCACGGGCAATTAGTATTGGTTAGCTCAACGCCTCACAGCGCTTACACACCCAACCTATCAACGTCGTAGTCTTCGACGGCCCTTTAGGGAACTCAAGGTTCCAGTGAGATCTCATCTCAAGGCAAGTTTCCCGCTTAGATGCTTTCAGCGGTTATCTTTTCCGAACATAGCTACCCGGCAATGCCACTGGCGTGACAACCGGAACACCAGAGGTTCGTCCACTCCGGTCCTCTCGTACTAGGAGCAGCCCCTTTCAAATCTCAAACGTCCACGGCAGATAGGGACCGAACTGTCTCACGACGTTCTAAACCCAGCTCGCGTACCACTTTAAATGGCGAACAGCCATACCCTTGGGACCGGCTTCAGCCCCAGGATGTGATGAGCCGACATCGAGGTGCCAAACACCGCCGTCGATATGAACTCTTGGGCGGTATCAGCCTGTTATCCCCGGAGTACCTTTTATCCGTTGAGCGATGGCCCTTCCATACAGAACCACCGGATCACTAAGACCTACTTTCGTACCTGCTCGACGTGTCTGTCTCGCAGTCAAGCGCGCTTTTGCCTTTATACTCTACGACCGATTTCCGACCGGTCTGAGCGCACCTTCGTACTCCTCCGTTACTCTTTAGGAGGAGACCGCCCCAGTCAAACTACCCACCATACACTGTCCTCGATCCGGATAACGGACCAGAGTTAGAACCTCAAGGTTGCCAGGGTGGTATTTCAAGGTTGGCTCCACGCGAACTGGCGTCCACGCTTCAAAGCCTCCCACCTATCCTACACAAGCAAACTCAAAGTCCAGTGCAAAGCTATAGTAAAGGTTCACGGGGTCTTTCCGTCTAGCCGCGGATACACTGCATCTTCACAGCGATTTCAATTTCACTGAGTCTCGGGTGGAGACAGCGCCGCCATCGTTACGCCATTCGTGCAGGTCGGAACTTACCCGACAAGGAATTTCGCTACCTTAGGACCGTTATAGTTACGGCCGCCGTTTACCGGGGCTTCGATCAAGAGCTTCGCGTTAGCTAACCCCATCAATTAACCTTCCGGCACCGGGCAGGCGTCACACCCTATACGTCCACTTTCGTGTTTGCAGAGTGCTGTGTTTTTAATAAACAGTCGCAGCGGCCTGGTATCTTCGACCGGCATGGGCTTACGCAGTAAATGCTTCACCCTCACCGGCGCACCTTCTCCCGAAGTTACGGTGCCATTTTGCCTAGTTCCTTCACCCGAGTTCTCTCAAGCGCCTTGGTATTCTCTACCTAACCACCTGTGTCGGTTTGGGGTACGGTTCCTAATTACCTGAAGCTTAGAAGCTTTTCCTGGAAGCATGGCATCAACCACTTCGTCGTCTAAAAGACAACTCGTCATCAGTTCTCGGCCTTGATTTCCCGGATTTACCTAAGAAATCAGCCTACCACCTTAAACACGGACAACCAACGCCGTGCTGGCCTAGCCTTCTCCGTCCCTCCATCGCAGTAATTAGAAGTACGGGAATATTAACCCGTTTCCCATCGATTACGCATTTCTGCCTCACCTTAGGGGCCGACTCACCCTGCGTCGATTAACGTTGCGCAGGAAACCTTGGTCTTTCGGCGTGGGAGTTTTTCACTCCCATTGTCGTTACTCATGTCAGCATTCGCACTTCTGATACCTCCAGCAAGCTTCTCAACTCACCTTCACAGGCTTACAGAACGCTCCTCTACCGCTCATCCTAAGATGAACCCGTAGCTTCGGTGTATGGTTTGAGCCCCGTTACATCTTCCGCGCAGGCCGACTCGACTAGTGAGCTATTACGCTTTCTTTAAAAGATGGCTGCTTCTAAGCCAACTTCCTAGCTGTCTAAGCCTTCCCACATCGTTTCCCACTTAACCATAACTTTGGGACCTTAGCTGACGGTCTGGGTTGTTTCCCTTTTCACGACGGACGTTAGCACCCGCCGTGTGTCTCCCGTGCTGACACTTGTTGGTATTCGGAGTTTGCATCGGTTTGGTAAGTCGGGATGACCCCCTAGCCGAAACAGTGCTCTACCCCCAACAGTGATACACGAGGCGCTACCTAAATAGCTTTCGAGGAGAACCAGCTATCTCCGAGCTTGATTAGCCTTTCACTCCGATCCACAGGTCATCCGCTAACTTTTCAACGGTAGTCGGTTCGGTCCTCCAGTTAGTGTTACCCAACCTTCAACCTGCCCATGGATAGATCGCCCGGTTTCGGGTCTATACCCAGCGACTGTCGCCCTATTAAGACTCGCTTTCGCTACGCCTCCCCTATTCGGTTAAGCTCGCCACTGAATATAAGTCGCTGACCCATTATACAAAAGGTACGCAGTCACCCAACAAAGTGGGCTCCCACTGCTTGTACGCATACGGTTTCAGGATCTATTTCACTCCCCTCTCCGGGGTTCTTTTCGCCTTTCCCTCACGGTACTAGTTCACTATCGGTCAGTCAGTAGTATTTAGCCTTGGAGGATGGTCCCCCCATATTCAGACAAAGTTTCTCGTGCTCCGTCCTACTCGATTTCATTGATAAGAGAATTTCGTGTACGGGGCTATCACCCACTACGGCGGCACTTTCCAGAGCCTTCCACTATTCTCAAATCAACTTAAGGGCTAGTCCCCGTTCGCTCGCCACTACTAAGGGAATCTCGGTTGATTTCTATTCCTCAGGGTACTTAGATGTTTCAGTTCCCCTGGTTCGCCTCACACACCTATGTATTCAGTGTGTGATAACCAGCTTATGCTGGCTGGGTTCCCCCATTCAGAGATCTCCGGATCAAAGTCTGTTTGCCGACTCCCCGGAGCTTATCGCAGGCTACAACGTCTTTCATCGCCTCTGACTGCCAAGGCATCCACCGTATGCGCTTCTTCACTTGACCATATAACCCCAAGCAATCTGGTTATTGTCTCTAACGTGAAGACGACATTCGCCGAAAATTTGCAATTGAGAACTACAAATTTTACCTTGACCAAATTAATTACCAGTGAAAGTAATTAATCAGTCACTTCTATCACATACCCAAATTTTTAAAGAACGATTTTCTTACTGGTCAAAGACCAGAAATCAACATTCATCTGCTGCTAGCAGGAACGTTCATTTCTGAGCTCTTACGATGCTGTATATGGTGGAGCCAAGCGGGATCGAACCGCTGACCTCCTGCGTGCAAGGCAGGCGCTCTCCCAGCTGAGCTATGGCCCCATATTCGTACAAGGCCAAACCCCACAACAATTGGTGGGTCTGGGCAGATTCGAACTGCCGACCTCACCCTTATCAGGGGTGCGCTCTAACCAACTGAGCTACAGACCCAATCGTCTTTTTCAATGAATCAAGCAATTCGTGTGGGAACTTATGAAGAAGCTGAAGTCTTCGATTAAGGAGGTGATCCAGCCGCAGGTTCCCCTACGGCTACCTTGTTACGACTTCACCCCAGTCATGAATCACACCGTGGTAACCGTCCTCCCGAGGGTTAGACTAGCTACTTCTGGTGCAACCCACTCCCATGGTGTGACGGGCGGTGTGTACAAGGCCCGGGAACGTATTCACCGTGACATTCTGATTCACGATTACTAGCGATTCCGACTTCACGCAGTCGAGTTGCAGACTGCGATCCGGACTACGATCGGTTTTATGGGATTAGCTCCACCTCGCGGCTTGGCAACCCTTTGTACCGACCATTGTAGCACGTGTGTAGCCCTGGCCGTAAGGGCCATGATGACTTGACGTCATCCCCACCTTCCTCCGGTTTGTCACCGGCAGTCTCCTTAGAGTTCCCACCATTACGTGCTGGTAACTAAGGACAAGGGTTGCGCTCGTTACGGGACTTAACCCAACATCTCACGACACGAGCTGACGACAGCCATGCAGCACCTGTGTCTGAGTTCCCGAAGGCACCAATCTATCTCTAGAAAGTTCTCAGCATGTCAAGGCCAGGTAAGGTTCTTCGCGTTGCTTCGAATTAAACCACATGCTCCACCGCTTGTGCGGGCCCCCGTCAATTCATTTGAGTTTTAACCTTGCGGCCGTACTCCCCAGGCGGTCAACTTAATGCGTTAGCTGCGCCACTAAGAGTTCAAGACTCCCAACGGCTAGTTGACATCGTTTACGGCGTGGACTACCAGGGTATCTAATCCTGTTTGCTCCCCACGCTTTCGCACCTCAGTGTCAGTATCAGTCCAGGTAGTCGCCTTCGCCACTGGTGTTCCTTCCTATATCTACGCATTTCACCGCTACACAGGAAATTCCACTACCCTCTACCGTACTCTAGCTCAGCAGTTTTGAAAGCAGTTCCCAGGTTGAGCCCGGGGATTTCACTTCCAACTTACTGAACCACCTACGCGCGCTTTACGCCCAGTAATTCCGATTAACGCTTGCACCCTTCGTATTACCGCGGCTGCTGGCACGAAGTTAGCCGGTGCTTATTCTGTCGGTAACGTCAAAGTAGCAACGTATTAAGTTACTACCCTTCCTCCCAACTTAAAGTGCTTTACAATCCGAAGACCTTCTTCACACACGCGGCATGGCTGGATCAGGCTTTCGCCCATTGTCCAATATTCCCCACTGCTGCCTCCCGTAGGAGTCTGGACCGTGTCTCAGTTCCAGTGTGACTGATCATCCTCTCAGACCAGTTACGGATCGTAGCCTTGGTGAGCCATTACCTCACCAACTAGCTAATCCGACCTAGGCTCATCTAATGGCGCGAGGCCCGAAGGTCCCCCGCTTTCTCCCGTAGGACGTATGCGGTATTAGCGTCCGTTTCCGAACGTTATCCCCCACCACTAGGCAGATTCCTAGGCATTACTCACCCGTCCGCCGCTCTCAAGAGAAGCAAGCTTCTCTCTACCGCTCGACTTGCATGTGTTAGGCCTGCCGCCAGCGTTCAATCTGAGCCATGATCAAACTCTTCAGTTCAATACTGCTTGGGTTTTGAGAAAACCCTAAACTTAGCTCAGCAATCGTTGGTTACATCTTTGATTTCTCGCGGAGTAACTTGTGATGCTGATAATCTTGCGACTAGCAGTCTTACCTCACAAGCACCCACACGAATTGCTTGATTCAGTTGTTAAAGAGCGGTGGCTAAGTCTTTCGTCTCAACCGAGGCGCGAATTCTACAGCAGCCTCATCTTACGTCAAGTGATTTCGAAAATTTCTTTTCAATCTCAACCACTTGCGCCTTCGATCAACACCTAGCCTCTCGTCAGCGGAAGGCGAATTCTACAGCGTTTCAAACCACTGTCAACCACCTCTTTTACCGCTTTCGATCATCTCGATCGAACCACCAACAGAATCAAACCACTACCCTGCCAGCCAGGCGCATTCTACGCAGCTTTCGCCGCTTTGCAACCCTTCTTATAAACCAACCTATTGTTTTATAAGACGTTTAAGGAGACGCACACATCTGAAAAGCAGTCCCACATAGAGAGAACACTATAAAGGCGAGGCGATTGCTAGGCCTTTCCATAATGTCCGCCGTAAGCTCACGACCCAGCGACCAATGTGCGTCGCCCGCAGAAACGACAAAGCCGTTGAAGCTGACGCTTCAACGGCTTTGTCGAACTTAACGCGCAACAGCTGAGCAGCAGCCACAGCACTCGAGCCTTAAGTGCTACTCGAGCTTAAGCGTGATACGCGCAAACGACTTCTTGCCAGCCTGACAAACATGCACTGCACCTACCTTATATATAAAGGCGCGATCTACAACCTCGCCATCGACACGCACACCACCAGACGCCAACAAATCACGCGCCATCGCCGCATTCTTAACCAAGCCTGCTTTATTCAGCAACGCAGAAATCGGCATGTCATCAGCGGAAAGCACTTCGATCTCTGGAAGATCCTCAGGCAACTCCCCCTCTTTCATGCGGTTACCTGCCGAGCGATGGGCCGTGAGCGCGGCCTCTTCACCATGGAAACGCGCAACAATTTCTTCTGCCAGTTTGATCTTCACGTCCCGAGGGTTAGCGCCCTGCTCGACATCGCGCTTGAACTGTTCAATCTCCTCCATTGAGCGGAAGCTGAGCAGTTCGAAGTAACGCCACATCAACGCGTCTGGCATGGAGACCAACTTGCTGTACATCACACCCGGCGCTTCTTGAATGCCTATGTAGTTGCCCAGAGACTTGGACATCTTCTTCACGCCATCCAGCCCTTCCAAAAGCGGCATAGTGACAACACACTGGGATGCCTGCCCATAAGAGCGCTGCAGCTCACGCCCCATCAGCAAGTTAAACTTCTGATCAGTGCCGCCCAACTCAACATCTGCCTGCAACGCAACTGAGTCATAACCCTGAACCAGCGGATAGAGGAACTCGTGAATGGCAATAGGCTGCTGGGTCGAATAGCGCTTACTGAAGTCATCACGCTCAAGCATGCGGGCGACGGTGTACTGAGAGGTCAGACGAATGAAGTCGGCCGGCCCCATCTTGTCCATCCACGTGGAATTGAAAGCGACTTCGGTTTTCGCCGGATCGAGAATCTTGAACACCTGGGTCTTGTAGGTCTCCGCATTCTCTAAAACCTGCTCCCGGGTCAACGGTGGGCGCGTCGCACTCTTACCACTCGGATCACCAATCATCCCGGTGAAATCGCCGATCAAGAAGATCACCTGGTGCCCCAGCTCTTGGAACTGTCGCAGCTTATTAATAAGCACGGTGTGCCCAAGGTGAAGATCCGGTGCGGTCGGATCAAAACCCGCCTTGATGCGCAGCGGTTGACCACGCTTAAGCTTCTCAACCAGCTCAGCCTCAACCAAAACCTCTTCTGCGCCGCGCTTGATCAGCGCCAACTGCTCTTCAACCGACTTCATGACAGGACTCACGACCACTCAAAAACAAAAGGGAACCAACCATACAAGATCGCGGACAAATCACAAGTTCTGCCAACCATCCACCAAAGCTAAGATCACCTCGCGACAACCGGGGTTGCCTAGCAAGCGATTTGGTTATATTTTATACAGTTACTGCATATTCATCATTTTTTTATCTATTTCTTTCCATTTTTAAAGTCAAAAGCCGCCTATGACCTCTACAACTAAAGCGCCACCGCTCTACCCCAAAAGCCATATTTTGGCGGCCAGCGGCGTCGCCGCACTACTGAGCCTAACCCTACTGGTATTTCCCACTCGCGAAGTTGAAGCCAAGAAAACCTACCTCAACCTTGAGTTGGACAACGGTTCCGAGTACGCCGAACAACAAGCGGAGCCGACACCTACGACATCGCAGTCGAATCAGTCCCCCTTCGCCAATACCGCTGCTGCCGAGACCTCGACTGCCGACGAGCTGAAAACCACTCAGATCGATACGCCAGAAGAAGCCGACCCACTGCACCACATTATTAACGTGCAAAACGGCGATACCCTGTCCACGGTATTTGCCAAAGTCGGCTTGAGCGCAACGACCCTGCATGAAGTACTCAACAGCAGCAAAGAAGCCAAACAACTGACTCGTTTAAAGGTAGGCCAGCCGCTTGAATTCAATCTGAGCGCTGACGGCCAGCTTGAAAGCCTGCACAGCAAGCTCAGCGACCTGGAAAGCATTGTTCTGGCAAAGAGCGAGAAAGGTTTCACCTTCAAGCGTGAACTGGTTAAACCAGAGATTCAAACCAGCTATAGCCATGGCGTGATCAACAGCTCGCTGTTTCTATCGGCCAAACGTGCCGGCCTGTCGCACAACCTGACCATGGACTTGGCCAACATATTTGGCTACGACATCGACTTCGCCATGGATATTCGTGAAGGTGACGAATTCGAGCTGATCTTCGAAAAGAAAGTGGTCAACGGCAAGCAAGTCGGAACCGGCAACATTCTCTCCGCACGTTTCACCAACCGCGGCAAGACATATACTGCGGTGCGCTATACCAACAAACAGGGTAATAGCAGTTACTACAGCGCCAATGGCGAAAGCATGCGCAAGGCCTTTATCCGTACACCGGTAGACTTCGCCCGTATCAGCTCGCGCTTTTCCAATGGTCGTCGCCATCCAATCCTGAATAAGATTCGCGCCCACAAAGGCGTTGATTATGCAGCTCCCCGCGGCACCCCAATCAAAGCAGCAGGCGACGGCCGTATTTCGTTGGCCGGGCGACATGGCGGCTATGGCAACGCAGTCATCATCCAGCATGGCCAGCGCTACCGTACGCTGTACGCGCACATGCAGGGCTTCGCAAAGGGTGTACGCACCGGTGGCAACGTCAAGCAAGGCCAGATCATTGGCTATATCGGCACCACAGGCCTGTCCACAGGGCCACACCTGCACTATGAATTCCAAGTTAATGGCGTGCACGTTGACCCGCTGAGCCAAAAGCTGCCAATGGCCGACCCTATCGCCAACAGCGAGAAAGCCCGGTTTATGCAGCTGAGCAAACCGCTGATGGCGCAAATGGACAAAGAGAAGTCCACAATGCTCGCTCTGAATAATCAGCGCTGAACCATGCCCCTCTACCTTGGCGTGATGTCCGGCACCAGCCTGGATGGACTGGACATTGCGCTAATCGAGCAAGAACGTGACACCCGCCTAATAGGCACGCTTTACCTGCCCATGCCAGACGAACTGCGTGGCACCCTACTGAGCCTGTGCGCTTCCGGCCACGATGAACTGGCCCGCGCAGCCATTGCCGAGCAGCAGTGGGTACAGCTCGCGGCTCAAGGCATCAATGCACTACTGAAGCAACATGGCATAGCAGCAGACGAAGTCCGCGCTATTGGCAGTCATGGCCAAACCGTGCGCCACGAGCCCACGCGCGGCTTTAGCATCCAGATTGGCAACCCTGCCTTGCTCGTCGAACTGACCGGCATCAGCGTCGTCAGTGACTTCCGCCGTAGGGATGTTGCCGCCGGAGGCCAAGGCGCGCCTCTGGTCCCAGCGTTCCACGACGCACTGTTCGCGCACGCAAACAGCACCCGTGCCATTCTCAATATTGGCGGTTTCAGCAACCTCAGCCTGCTGGAGCAGGAGCGCCCCGTACACGGCTTTGACTGCGGGCCAGGCAATGTACTGCTTGATGCCTGGATCAAACGCCATCAAGGCCTGACATACGACCAAGATGGTCAATGGGCCGCCAGCGGATCGGTGCAAATGCCGCTCCTGCAGGTTTTGCTGAGCGACGCCTACTTCCAAACCCAAGGGCCGAAAAGCACAGGCCGCGAGCTGTTCAACCTTGCCTGGCTGGACCAACATCTGCAGAAGCAGCCCGCGCTAGCAGCAGCTGACGTGCAAGCTACCCTGCTGGAATTGACCGCCATCAGCATTACCGACGCACTCAAGGGCGCCCAGAAAAACACTGAGATGCTGCTGGTCTGCGGCGGCGGTGCACACAACCGCACGCTGATGCGTCGACTTGCGCAGCTGCTGCCCAACAGCCAAGTGAGCAGCACCGATGAGCATGGCGTACCCGCTGACTGGGTAGAAGCTATGGCGTTTGCCTGGCTGGCGCACTGTTGCCTGGAGGGCATACCTGCTAACCGGCCGAGCGTCACAGGCGCACAAGGGCTGCGCGTGCTCGGGGCGATCTATCCAGCCTGATAACCGCGCCAGCATCTGCTACGCGCAGAAACGAAAACGCCGTACACAAAGCACGGCGTTGACTTGAACAGCCTAGAACCTAGATCGAAAACGAAGAACCGCAGCCGCAAGTAGTAGTGGCGTTCGGATTGTTGATCACAAACCGCGAGCCTTCCAGGCCCTCCTGATAGTCGACCTCGGCACCAGCCAAGTACTGGAAACTCATCGAGTCGACCACAAGACTCACGCCTTCGCGCTCAACGATGGTGTCATCATCAGCGACGTCTTCATCGAAGGTGAAACCATACTGGAAGCCAGAACAACCGCCACCGGTTACAAACACACGCAACTTCAGGCGTGGGTTGCCTTCTTCATCGACCAGGTTCTTCACCTTATTCGCCGCGCCCTGCGTAAATTGCATAGCACTAGGGGTGAAGGTTTCGACGCTCATGCTGATTAACTCCCGGCGCTAAGCGCCAAACTGCAGTTTGATGGGCATTATCCGCTTACCCTACAAATGCGGTCAACTATTGCGCTTCATCCAGAGACGCTGGCAACTCCAATGGTCTCGCGTCGTCCTGCAACCGACAAAGACGCCCATCGATTTGCGCCCCCATGGCCATTTCCATTAAGGCGTAGTACAGATTGCCGCGCACCCGAGCGCGCACGCCAAGTTCAAGGCGACCACTGGCGTGTACATCACCCTCGACTTCACCATCAATCACTATATGGGGTGCACGTATCTCGCCTTCAACCCGGCCCTGCACGCTGACACGCACCATACCTTCGCTGGCAACCAGGTTACCGATAACCTTTCCATCAACCTGAACAGCCCCTTGAAAGCGCAAATCGCCATGCAACTCAGCCCCGACCGCAATCAGGCTGGTCTTGCCCGCGAAACGCTGCACATCAGCGCGCGCTTTGTCTTTACTCCACATACAGAACCATCACTCCTCTTTGTTCCATTCAAATGTGCGCAACAAGGGCTTCTCGCCCTGTACCTCAGCGCGCACTTTAATCTCGCGCGGGACAAACCCCTCAGGCAGCTTCAGCTCAGCGAATTGGCCGGCCTCAGGGATTGCCTGAAAGTGCTTAAAGGAAAAGGCAAACGCTTGCTCAGGCAACGCATCCGGCAAGCCAGTCGTCAGCGCGGCTAACTCGAGCGTTACGGCCTGTCCACCTTGCTGACCGACGATTGAGACCTGCAACTGGCCTTCCAGCGGCGCCTCACCTTTACCCACGCGGCTAAGGAGTATCTTGTAGCGGAAATACTCAGGCCTGTCCGTGGCCTGCAACTCAAAGGTCTTAATGCGTAGACCTTCGCGACGACTGGCCGGGGCCAGAACGCCTTTGTAGGACGCCAGATCCTGTTGCTGCTTGTAGATCTGTTCTTCCAAGAGCTTGATCGTCAAACGACTCTGCTCGTTGGCCTGCTGACTGAGCATTTCCGTGCTGCTCAGTACCGCCACACGCTGGCGTAGCTCTTCGACCTCACGGGCTAACGACTCATCCGGAGCCTGTTTGGCCGACTGCACGGCACCAGCTATGGACTGCTGCCACAAACTGCCAGCATAAAAAGCCAGCGCAATACACAGCAGCACCAGCACACTCAGCAGGCACTGCCGTCGAGTACGTCCAGGATCGCTTGGCCGAACCTCCCACCCTGCCATCAGGGCAGCAGGGCGGCGTGGGACAGGCCCAGGCGCTCATCAAGACCGAAGATAATATTCATGTTCTGCACCGCCTGGCCCGACGCGCCCTTGACCAGGTTATCAATGACCGACAGCACCACCACCAGATCACCATCCTGCGGGCGGTGCACGGCGATACGGCAGACGTTGGCGCCCCGCACGCTGCGGGTTTCCGGGTGGCTGCCGGCGGGCATCACATCCACAAAGGGCTCGTTTGCATAGCGCTTCTCGAACAGCGCTTGGAGGTCAACGGAACGGTCAACCACGGTGGCATAAAGCGTGGCGTGAATGCCGCGAATCATCGGCGTCAGGTGTGGCACGAAGGTCAAACCGACCGCCTGACCCGCCGCTCGTTGAAGGCCCTGACGAATTTCCGGCAAGTGCCGATGCCCCTTGACCCCATAGGCCTTCATGCTTTCGCCCGCCTCGCTAAACAGCGAGCCGACACTGGCACCGCGCCCGGCACCACTCACCCCAGACTTACAGTCGGCGATAATTTGCGAGGTATCGGCCAGGCCGGCCTCAAGCAACGGGATCAGCGCCAGCTGTGCAGCCGTGGGGTAGCAGCCCGGCACCGCGATTAAGCGCGCCTGTTTGATTGCCTCACGATTGACCTCAGGCAAGCCGTAGACTGCCTCTGGGAGCAGGTCTGGTGCGCCGTGTGGCTGGCCGTACCATTTCGCCCATTCATCGGCGTCCTGCAAGCGGAAGTCAGCCGACAGGTCGATCACCTTGGTTCCCGCCGCCAGCAGCTCGCCCGCCAGCGCATGAGCGACACCGTGCGGCGTGGCGAAAAACACCACATCGCAAGCCCCCAACGTGGCGGCATCCGGCACGCTAAACGCCAGGCTGTCGTAATGACCGCGCAGGTTCGGGTACATCTCGTCGACACGCATGCCGGCCTCGGAGCGCGAGGTAATCACCTCGACCTGTGCTTGCGGGTGCTGCGCCAACAAACGCAACAATTCGACTCCGGTATAACCCGTGCCGCCGACGATTCCGACCTTGATCATCATTTGCCCCTTTGCCTTACCAGCAGTGGAAAGCTGCCGATGATACGGGCGCTTCGGCCGGGGGCCAACCGCCAGTGATGACGCAGGCGCTCATGACCACTACTATCGAGGCACTTTTCAGCACGAGTTCAAACAATGCTCTATCTATGGCTCAAGGCCCTGCACATCATTGCCATGGTCTGTTGGTTCGCCGGCTTGTTCTACCTACCACGCCTATTCGTTTACCACGCCATGAGCACCGACGAGGTCAGCCGCGAGCGCTTTTGCATCATGGAGCGCAAGCTCTACCGCGGGATTATGTGGCCATCGCTGATCCTCACCGTCGGCCTCGGCCTGTGGCTGATCAGCCTTAATCCCAGCTACTACTTCAGCCAGGGCTGGATGCACGCCAAGCTGAGCCTGGTTGCCCTACTGGTGGTTTACCAATTTATGTGCGGCGCCCAACTCAAGGCGTTTGCTCGCAATGAAAACCAGCGCGGCCATGTGTTCTACCGCTGGTTCAATGAAGCACCCGTGCTGGCCTTACTGGGCATCGTCATTCTGGTTGTGGTTCGCCCTTTCTAATCACTGCAACAAGAGGATTTCTGCATGTCGCTTCCGGCCCTGCTCGAACAACGCCTGCGCCTTCCCGTCGTCGCAGCGCCGATGTTTCTGGTCTCTAATCCGCAACTGGTTCTGGCCTGTTGCAACAACGGTATTGTCGGCAGCTTTCCGGCGCTGAACCAGCGCGAGAGCAGCGGTTTCAAAGACTGGCTAGAGGAAATCGAAGCAGGTCTGGACGTTAAAGCGGCACCCTATGCGGTCAACTTGATCGTGCATGGCAGTAACCCACGCCTACAGGCAGACTTGGCGATCTGTGTCGAGCAGCGCGTACCCATCGTGATCACCAGCCTCGGCGCGGTAAAAGAAGTGGTGGATGCGGTGCACAGCTACGGCGGCCTGGTGTTCCATGACGTGACCACACGCCGGCATGCCGAGAAAGCCGCCGAAGCCGGCGTCGATGGTTTGATCGCGGTGGCCGCCGGCGCCGGTGGGCATGCCGGGACCTGGAGCCCGTTCGCACTGATCGCCGAAATTCGCCAGTTCTTCGACAAAACTCTGCTGCTGGCCGGCTGCCTTAATCAGGGCCACGAAGTGCTGGCGGCCCAATTGCTTGGCGCCGACCTCGCCTACCTCGGCACACGCTTGATCGCCACCCAGGAAAACGCCGCCTCCGACGCCTATAAGCAGATGATCCTCGACGCCAAAGCCGCCGACATCATTCACACCCCGGCCGTTTCCGGAGTACCCGCGAGCTTTATGCGCCAAAGCCTGGAACTGGCCGGCTACGATCTCAAGCAGCTGCAGAGCAAAGGCGAAATCAACTATGGCGAGAAGCTCAAGCCCATGGATGAAGAAGCCAAGGCTTGGAAAACCGTGTGGTCGGCCGGCCAGGGCGTTGGCAACATCAGCGATCTGCCCAGTGTCGAGCAATTGATCAGCCGCCTCGACCGCGAATACCGCGAGGCACTCAAGCACAGCCTGCAACTGCAACAGCGCTGGCCACGATAACGCTCTTAAGTCAGCCAACTGACCCTCAAGGCGCGCGCGAATCCGCACAAGTAACCTACGCCGCCATGCGAGGCCCAGCATGGCGACATGGGGCGTAAACAAACACACATTTACGTGCAAAGTGGCTTGTTCACTGGCCTGCGCGGCAGATAGTCTGACACGCGAATCCACTCAGGCACCGACAAGGACGCCGACATGACCCAAGCCCGCTTCAAGATTGTGTTCAACGGCGAGTTGATGCCTGACATAAGCATGGAAACCGCCAAGGAGAATCTCGCACGGTTGTTCAAGAGCGACCACACCCGAATCAACTCGCTGTTTAAAGGCGGCACAGTCGAGATCAAACGTGATCTCAGCGAAAACGAGGCCGACCAGTACCTCAAAGCCCTGCAGGGTGCCGGGGCAAAGGTACGCAAAGAGCCGGACTTGGCTGCCAGCCTGAGCCTAGTGGACACCGACGACCACCGCGGGCAAGGCAGTGAACCTGCCAGCGACGCCCAGATGATTTGTCCCAAATGCGCTCATCCACAAGCCAAAGGCATCGAGTGCTCAGCCTGCGGCATCGTTATCGAGAAATTCATGGCTCGCCAGGCCCAGCTCGCGGAAAACACACCGCAAGTGACCAGCACAGTCGCCACTCCTTACGCCACACCCAAGGCAGCACTGGGCGAAACGCTGCCAGCGTTCGGCGAGCTGAATACCTTTACCACCGACGGGCGAATCGGCCGCTTACGTTACCTAGCATGGACGATGGTGCTGATGCTGGCGTGCCTGCCGTTGTTCGGTATCGCGGCCGGGTTCTTTGCTGTCTCGGAGATCCTCGGCGGTCTCTTGATGGTCGTGGTGGGGATCGCGGTAGCGGTAGTCGGTATCATGTTCGGCGTGCAGCGCCTGCATGACATCGGCTGGACTGGCTGGCTGCTGCTGGTCACCCTGGTGCCCGTGATCGGCGGAGTGTTTTCTCTGCTGATGTTTGTTATTCCCGGCAGCACCGAAGCCAACCGCTTCGGCCCACCGCCACCGCCGAACAGCACCGCCGTTAAAGTGTTGGCCGGCTTGTGGCTGGCTGCGATAGCGCTGGGTATTATTCTGGCGATTGCGCTGCCTTCGCTGGCTTTTTTGACCGGCGCCAACCTTTAACCCATCACCACCTTAGCCAGTGCATGGAGCCGCAAGGCTCCTTCACGGAGAACCTATGAGCCGTTACGCGCTTATCACTGGAGCCTCCAGTGGCATTGGCCTGGCACTTGCCGAAGCCCTGGCCCGGAGAGGGCGTAATCTGATTCTGGTAGCACGCCAGCGTGATGCCCTGGAAAGTATCGCCAGCGAGCTGACCCAGCGTTTCTCAGTGGAGGTGCTGTTTCGTACCTGCGATTTGAGCAAACCACTGCGCGTCAGCGGCTTGTTGCATGAACTGGAAGAAAACCAACTGCATATCGACCTGCTGGTGAATAACGCCGGCATTGGCACCTGTGGCGTCTATGTCGCCCAGGACTGGGCGCGCGAGCAGGCGTTGATCGAGCTGAACGTCCTCGCCCTCGCCCGCCTCTGTCACGCCATTGGCACCGTCATGGCCGGCCAAGGCAGCGGGCAAATTCTCAACGTGGCTTCGGTGGCCGGCTTTCAACCGGGCCCGGGCATGAGCAACTACTACGCAAGCAAAGCCTATGTGCTGCACTTCTCTGAAGGCCTGCGCGAGGAACTCAAGCCCTACGGCGTCAAGGTTTCCGTGCTGTGTCCGGGCCCGACCCGCAGCGCGTTTTTCCGCAACGCGAGCGTGGATGCCACAGCCTTACAGAGCGGCACGTTGATGATGAGCGCCGAAGAAGTCGCACTCATCACCGTCAGGGCGCTGGATAAAAATCGCGCGATCATCATCCCTGGCTGGCGCAACCGCTTGCTCGCCCTCAGCTCACGCCTGGGGCCACGCTGGCTGGTTAGGCGGATCAGTGCACGCTTGAATCGTCAGTTCGGCAAACCGCTCTAATCTCCTACCCCGCACTCACCGTGCGCCCATCCGCCCAGGCGCGAAGGGCTGCAAGATCCTCGGCCATGACCACTGAAAGCGGCGCGGTGGTCTGAATGCTTTGCAGCAACACCGCTTGGGCAACCGGCTGCTGCTGCGCTTGCGCGGCATACAGGGCACTCACTACTGCCTGTTCAATCTCTGCACCGGAAAACCCTTCAGAAATCGCCGCCAGCTCAGCCAAATCAAAGCTCGCCGGATCCAACTCGCGGCGCAGCAGATGAATACGGAAGATTTCGCCACGCACGGGCGCATCCGGCAGGTCGACAAAGAACAGCTCATCAAACCGCCCCTTGCGCAGCAACTCTGGCGGCAATCGCGAGATAACGTTGGCGGTGGCCACCATAAATACCGGCGCCTTGCGCTCGGCCATCCAGGTCAGGAGAGTACCAAGCACACGCTGGCTGACGCCGCCATCGTGGTCACCGCTGGCCAAACCCTTTTCAATCTCGTCGATCCACAGCACACACGGCGACATCTGTTCGGCCAGCTTCAAGGCTTCGCGCAGGTTACGTTCGGTCTCACCGAAGAACTTGTTGTATAGGCAGGCAAAGTCCAGGCGCAACAAAGGCAAGCCCCAGAGACCGGCGATCGCCTTGGCGGCCAGGCTTTTGCCGCCGCCCTGCACACCGACCAGCAGCACGCCCTTCGGCAGATCAACGCCTTTACCCTCAAGGAAGATGCTCTGCCGCTCACCCAGCCAGCGTTTGAGGTTGCCAAGCCCGCCCACCTCGGCGAAACGTGCCGTGTCGTACTCGAAACTCAACACACCATCGAGGTCAAGCAACTGGAACTTGGTCTTATTCAGCTCCGGCAAATCTTCCTGGGTAATCGCACCGTCATCACAGATCACATTACGCGCCAGCGCACGGGCCTCGGCATGGCTGAGGCCACGCAGGTTCTTCACCACCTGCTGCAAGGTGCGGTTATCGGTGCGCACGCGGGCATTGCGATTGCGGGCGCTCCAGCCAGTGGCTTCGTCGCGCACGATGGCCAGTAACTCTTCTTCAGACGGCAGCGACAGGCTGAAGCGCGAGGCGTAACGCTGCACCTCCGGCGGCAACCGGCAAGCGTGGGACACCAGCACCAGCGTCGGCTTGCTGGGCAGCTCGCTCATGGCGATTTCCTTGAGCAGTCGCACCAGCTTGGGGTTGTCGTCGAGAAACGGATGCAGGTCACACATCACATACAGCGTCGGTTGCGGATCCGCCTTGATCAGGCGCAGCGCAGCTTCCGGCTCCGTGGTGGCGCTGTCGACGGGCTCTTGAACAGAAAAACCCAGGCGCTGCAGCCCCTCGGTCACCGACCACACCTGCAAACCGAGGCCGCGGCGAACCGCCAGACTGGTCAGGGTTTCCAGAACCCGTACCTCGTCCCAGGACTCAATCAGCACCAGCTTGGTTTTGGAATCCAGCACCAGCCCCAGGTCGTGAATATCGTTTTTCACCCGCACTCCTTGTCCACTAAACTCGGGCCTCTTTTTAGCGGCCAGGAGACCGTCCATGGACTGTCTGTTCTGCAAGATCGTCGCTGGTGAAATACCGGCGCGCAAGCTTTATGAAGATGATCAGGTGATTGCCTTCCACGATATTGGCCCACAAGCGCCGGTGCATTTCCTGGTCATCCCGAAAAAACATATCCGCACCCTCAATGACCTGAACGAAGCCGATACCGCATTGGCGGGGCACATCCTCATCACGGCCCAGCGCCTAGCCAAAGAGCAAGGCTGCGATGACGGCTTCCGAGTGGTGATGAACTGCAACGAGCTGGGTGGCCAAACCGTCTATCACATTCATATGCACGTACTGGGTCAACGGCAGCTGGCATGGCCGCCGGGTTGAAGCGCCAGTACCTGGCGACGCTGATGCTGCTCGGCCTGTTGAGCAGTGCTCCGGCGCAAGCGCAAACACCAGGCCATGTATTCAGCGACCCTCTAGGCGAAAACAAGCAGGGGCCGTCACTGATTGTGCTGCCGGCCGGGCATTACGTGCTGGGCGATCACAGCGGTCGCGGTAATCATAATGAACGGCCACTGACGCCCATTGAAATCAACCGCCCGTTTGCTATGGGTCGCTACGAGGTCAGCTTTGCCGACTGGCAGCAGTACGCCGCGGCCACCGCCACGCTGATGCCGGATAACGAAGGCTGGGGCTTGTCGGCACAGCGGCCGGTGATCAACGTCTCCTGGTATCAGGCCGTGGCCTACTGCCAGTGGTTATCCAAGGTCACCGGGCAGCGTTATCGACTGCCCACTGAAGCCGAATGGGAATATGCCGCACGTGCGGGAACTGATAGCTATTACTGGTGGGGCGAACAGCTCGACAGCCCGGAAACGCAGCCGCGCGCGCATTGCCGTGGCTGCGCCACCTCACGCCTGATCCAGAATAAGAGCGCGTTCATCGGCCAGTTCAGCGCCAACGTCTTTGGCTTGCACGACACCGCGGGTAATGTCTGGGAATGGACGGCCTCGCGGTTTGCCAGCCCCTTCGACGGTAGCGAGCGAGTCGCTGCAGGGTTACTCGACAACAGCCCGCGGACGGTGCGCGGTGGTGCGTGGAACAGCGGCCCCGGCTACCTGCGCAGTAGCCAGCGCGACATGAAGCAGCCGCAGCATACGAACTACGCCCTGGGGTTTCGCGTGCTGCGCGAGCTGCCTTAAAGATGCGCATCTGCCTTGTTGAGGCGAAGCAACGGCTGCGACGAAACGTCAACAGACCCTCCGTATGGTTTGGAGTAAACTGAGCGCCGTAGTCATCGCCGGAGGTCCCAATGGCCAGCGAACGTCAATTTTCACCTGTTGATCGCCTGTTACTGCAAGCCGATGCCGCGCTGCGCACCCTGCTGCCCTTCAGTGGTCAGCCCACTCGACCGTCACCGGCCATCGTGCAGCCAGAAGCTGAGCTGGATGACGCGCAGACCCAGCATATTGCTGGCCTGATGCGTATCAACCACACCGGTGAGGTGTGCGCCCAGGCGCTGTATCAGGGTCAGGCCCTGACGGCCAAGCTGCCACAGGTGCGCCAGGCCATGGAGCATGCTGCCGATGAAGAAATCGACCATTTGGCGTGGTGCGAACAACGCATCCGTCAACTCGGTAGCCAGCCCAGTATTCTTAACCCGCTGTTCTACGGCCTGTCTTTTGGCGTCGGCGCGGCGGCTGGACTGATCAGTGACAAAGTCAGCCTGGGTTTTGTGGCGGCCACCGAAGATCAAGTGGTCAAACACCTCGACGAGCACCTGCAGCAAATCCCCCAGGACGACCAGAAGTCCCGGGCGATTCTCGAGCAGATGCGCGTTGATGAAGAACAGCATGCCTGCAACGCCCTGGATGCCGGCGGCCTGCGCTTCCCCGCGCCGGTAAAGTTCGGCATGAGCCTGCTGGCCAAGGTGATGACCAGCACCACGTACCGCGTATAACGCTGAATCAGCGGCACAAAAAAGGGCACCTCGGTGCCCTTTTTCTATCACGGCAATCGCGCGACTGCTTATTCAGCCAGCTCGATAATTTCGTAATCATGCGTGATCTCGACGCCACCACGCCCCAGCATGATCGACGCCGAGCAGTACTTCTCAGCTGAGAGCTCGACCGCACGCTTGACCTGCGCCTCTTTCAAGCCACGGCCCTTGACCACAAAATGCAGGTGGATCTTGGTAAACACCTTGGGTTCTTCCGTGGCCCGCTCAGCCTCCAGAAACGCCTCGCAGCTTTCTACCGCCTGGCGCGACTTCTTCAGGATGCTGACGACATCAAAGTTACTGCAGCCGCCCAGACCGATCAGCAACATTTCCATCGGCCGCACACCCAGGTTACGTCCACCGCTCTCAGGCGGACCGTCCATGACCACTGCATGGCCGCTACCCGACTCACCAATAAACAGGGCTTCGCCGGCCCACTGAATCCGCGCTTTCATTGCCCAGGCTCCGCTGTTAAAAAGGAACGCAGCTTAGCACAGCACTTTTGCCAAGCTGTCATGCTCCACTTGCGCTTAAGTTCCGCGCTTAACTGTTAGCCAGGTCGCAAATCCACATCTGTTATAAGGGTGTTTGTTAAGATGGCGCCTGATTACTGGCACACTTGTGCAGATAACTATTATTAGAAACGCCAGCCAAACAACGGCTTACTCTTATAAATTCGGGATTCGGGCATGGTTGCTATTACCCTCACACCTAAAATAAAAAATCTCGACAAGCTTCTCGCGCATTGCCACCGTCGTCGCTACACCGCCAAAAGCACCATCATCTACGCGGGCGATCGCTGCGAAACCCTGTTCTTCATCGTCAAAGGCTCGGTCACTATTCTGATCGAAGACGATGATGGTCGAGAAATGATCATTGCTTACCTCAACTCCGGCGATTTCTTTGGTGAAATGGGCCTGTTTGAAAAGGACGGGGCGGAAAAAGAACGCAGCGCCTGGGTGCGCGCCAAGACTGAGTGCGAAGTCGCGGAGCTGAGCTACGCCAAGTTCCGCGAACTCACCCAGCAAGACCCCGACATTCTGTATGCGCTGGGCAGCCAGATGGCCGAACGCCTACGCAACACCACGCGTAAAGTGGGCGACCTGGCTTTTCTCGATGTCACTGGCCGCGTAGCACGCACCCTCTTGGACCTGTGCAAACAGCCTGATGCCATGACGCACCCTGACGGTATGCAGATCAAGATTACCCGCCAGGAAATCGGCCGTATTGTCGGCTGCTCGCGGGAGATGGTCGGGCGTGTACTCAAGGCCTTGGAAGAGCAAGGGCTGGTCAACGTCAAGGGCAAGACCATGGTGGTCTTCGGCACCCGCTGAGCCTGCAAACGCCAACAAAAAAGCCGACGCATGCGTCGGCTTTTTTGTGGCTTGGTGAATCAGTCCACGTCAGGCGAAGTGACCACCCGCTTGCGCTCAGGGAAGAACAAGCGCTCCAGCTCAACCCCAGGATTGTCTGCGCGCATAAACGCCTCGCCCACCAGGAAGGCATAGACCTCGCTGATCTCCATTAACTCGACATCAGCGCGATTGAGAATACCGCTCTCAGTCACCACCAAGCGGTCACGCGGAATCCGTGGCAGCAAATCAAGGGTGGTCTCCAAGTTGAGCTCGAAGGTGTGCAGGTTACGGTTGTTAATGCCCACCAGCGGCGTATCCAGCGTCTTCAGCGCACGCTCCAACTCATCGCCGTCATGCACTTCCACCAGCACATCCAAATCAAAGGCTTTGGCCGTGGCGGCCAGCTCGGCCATCTGCCCATCTTCCAGGGCTGAAACGATCAGTAGCACGCAATCGGCACCGAGCGCGCGCGCCTCGACGATCTGGTACGGGTCGATCATAAAGTCTTTGCGGATCACCGGCAGTGAACAGGCCGAGCGGGCTTCTTGCAGATAACGATCGGCGCCCTGAAAGAAATCGATATCCGTGAGCACCGACAGACAGGTAGCGCCACCGCTCTGATAACTCTGGGCAAGCTCCGCCGGCACAAAGTGCTCGCGCAGCACGCCCTTGCTCGGCGACGCTTTCTTGATTTCGGCGATCACCGCGGGTTGCTTGCGCTTAGCCTGGGCCATTAAGGCCTGAGCAAAGCCACGCACCGGATCGGCGCTGCGCGCCTGCTGCTCAAGCTCGGCGAGACTGATGATAGCGCGACGGGCGGCCACTTCCTCAGCCTTGCGCGCAAGAATCTTCTCCAGAACAGTTGGAATACTCACCCGGCATTCTCCTCGTTGAATACGGCGGTAAAGGACACCAACTCCTGCAACTTCTCCCAGGCCAACCCTGTGTGCAAAGCATCGTGAGCCAGCGCTACACCTTCTTTCAGGCTAGTCGCCAGATCTGCCGCATACAACGCCGCACCGGCATTCAGCGCGATCATGTCCGCGGCCTTTTGCCCGGCGTCAGTTTTACGCTTGCTCAGCGCGTCACGGATCAGCGCTAACGAAGCCTCCGGGCTTTCCACGGCCAAACCGATCAGGCTCTGGCTCTTTAGGCCGAGGTCTTCCGGCAGCACTTCATACTCGCTGATCACCCCATCCTTCAACTCGGCCACATGGGTCGCAGCCGCCAGGCTGAACTCATCCAGACCGTCGCGCGAGTGCACCACCAAAATATGCTGACTGCCCAGGCGCTTGAGCACCTCGGCCAGTGGTCGGCACAGTGCCTGACTGAATACACCAACCACTTGATGCTTGACTCCAGCCGGGTTGGTCAACGGGCCGAGCATATTAAAGAGGGTGCGCAGCCCCAGCTCACGACGCGGCACGGCGGCGTACTTCATCGCCGAATGGTGCACTTGGGCGAACATAAAGCCGACACCCACGCTGTCGATACAACGCGCCACTTGCTCGGGCGTCAGCTGCAGGTAAATACCTGCGGCCTCAAGTAGATCGGCACTGCCGCTCTTGCCCGACACCGCACGGTTGCCATGCTTGGCCACCTTGCCGCCAGCTGCGGCGACCACAAAGCTTGAAGCCGTCGACACGTTAAAGATATTGGCGCCATCGCCGCCAGTACCCACCACATCCACCACATGGTCGAGGGTCTGCAGGTGCACATGGCTGGCCAACTCACGCATCACCGAGACAGCTCCGACGATCTCGTCGATGGTCTCGCTCTTCATGCGCATGCCCATCAGGAATGCGCCAATCTGCGCATCCGTGCACTGACCGGTCATGATCTCGCGCATCACGTCCTGCATTTCTTCGGTGCTAAGGTCGAGCTGATTGACCACTCGATTGAGGGCTTCCTTGATATTCATCAGCGCAGGCCTCCTTGTTGTTTGAGGAAGTTAGCGAACAGTTCATGGCCCTGCTCGGTGAGAATCGACTCGGGGTGGAATTGCACACCCTCGATATGCAGCGTCTTGTGGCGCAGGCCCATGATTTCATCCACCGAACCGTCTGCGTGCTGAGTCCAGGCCGTCACTTCCAGGCAGTTCGGAAGAGTTTCGCGCTTGACCACCAGCGAGTGGTATCGGGTGACCGTCAGCGGATTGTTTAAGCCTGCAAACACACCCAGATCACGATGAAAGACCGGGCTGGTTTTGCCGTGCATCACCTGGCGTGCGCGCACCACATCGCCGCCAAACGCCTGGCCAATACTCTGGTGGCCGAGGCACACACCGAGAATGGGCAGTTTGCCGGCAAAATGCAGGATGGCCTCGATGGACACCCCCGCCTCGGTCGGAGTGCACGGGCCGGGCGACACCACGATGCGCTCAGGCTGCAGCGCTTCGATCTCAGCAATCGACAGCTCGTCGTTGCGAATCACGTGAACATCGGCACCCAACTCGCCCAGGTACTGCACCACGTTGTAGGTAAAGGAGTCGTAGTTATCAATCATCAGCAGCATGGCGGGACTCCTCAGCGCGTGGACGGTTCAGTGACGGTTTGCTCGGCGAGCGCTACAGCACGGAACATGGCGCGACGCTTGTTCAGCGTTTCCTCCCACTCCAACGCGGGCACTGAGTCGGCCACGATGCCGGCGCCAGCCTGCACATGCAGCTCACCGTTTTTGATCACCGCGGTACGAATGGCGATGGCGGTGTCCATATTGCCGTTCCAGGCCAGGTAACCCACCGCACCGCCGTAGACGCCACGTTTGACCGGCTCCAGCTCATCGATAATTTCCATGGCGCGAATCTTCGGCGCGCCGGACAAGGTGCCGGCCGGCAGAATCGCGCGTAGCGCGTCCATCGCCGTTAAGCCTTCCTTCAACTGGCCGGTAACGTTGGAGACGATATGCATCACGTTAGAATAGCGCTCGATCACCATCTTCTCGGTGAGCTTGACGCTGCCGGTACTGGCCACCCGGCCAACATCGTTGCGACCCAGGTCAATCAGCATCAGGTGCTCGGCGACCTCTTTGGCATCAGAGAGCAGGTCTTCTTCCAAGGCCAGATCGGCTTCTTCGTTCGCGCCACGCGGGCGTGTGCCCGCAATCGGGCGCACGGTGACCAAGCCATCTTCCAGGCGTACCAGTACTTCTGGCGAGCTGCCGACCACATGGAAGTCGCCGAAGTTAAAGAAGTACATATAAGGCGTCGGGTTGATACACCGCAGCGCGCGATACAAATCAATCGGCGCCGCTTTGAAGGGAATCGACATGCGCTGCGAGATCACCACCTGCATGCAGTCGCCAGCGAGGATGTAATCCTTAATCGCCTTAACCGCGTGCTCGTAATCATCGCGTTTGAAACTGGAAACGAAGTCTGGATCAGCAGCTGCAGGCGCTGCCAAGTCAACACCCAAGCGCGGAGTGATCGGCTGACGCAACTTGTGCAGAATTTCCTGCAAACGCGCCTGCCCCTGTTCCAACGCATCGGCATCAGCGGGGTCAACCAGCACAATGGCGTGCATCTTGCCGGCAAGGTTGTCGAACACCACCACGGCATCGGACACCATCAGCAGAATATCCGGGGTGCCCAGAGCATCCGGGTTCACGCCCTTGGCCAGCTTGGGCTCGACATAACGCACGCTGTCATAGCCGAAGTAACCGACCAATCCACCGTTAAAGCGTGGCAGGCCCGGCAGGGTCGGCACCTTGTAGCGATCTTTGAATTGCTCGACAAAGGCCAGAGGGTCTTCGCAGTGATGGTGCTCGACCTCCACGCCATCGACGCTGACCGTTACATCGTGCTCATAGGCACGCAGTACGGTGCGCGCCGGTAGGCCGATAATTGAGTAGCGCCCCCACTTCTCGCCACCCTGCACGGACTCAAGCAAGTAGGTGTTGGCTTCGTCAGCCAGCTTCAGATAGATGGACAGTGGCGTGTCGAAATCCACCAGGGTTTCGCAGGCAACAGGAATACGGTTATAGCCGGCAGCGGCTAAACGCAGGAATTCTTCGCGGGTCATGATCAGCCTCGTGGCTTGAGGTAATTCGGTCGTGTGCAAGCGTGCCGACTGGGCGGCCAAGATCAGGTCAGAGGCGCCAGCGCCAACGGGCCAAAGCCTTGATGATTTTCATATCGGCGCTTGCCGACCAACGCGTGCAGGTAACCACCACGAAACTCTCTTAATTCAGGCGGGATAGGAGTGCGGCCACACTAGCGCAGGGCTAGAGCCGAATCAACCCGCAAGGCCCGGCAAAAGCGCTGACTCGGCCGAGCACAACAAGCCTGCCAAGTTATCCAGCACTTGCGCGGGGTTCTCCTCGGCAATCGGCCGACCATGGTTGTAGCCATAACTCAGCGCCACACACAGCACCCCCGCAGCGCGAGCCGCCAGCACATCGTTGCGTGAGTCGCCAACAAACAGCGCCTGGTCGGCGTCAACCCTCGCCAGCTGCATCACATGCAACAACGCTGCAGGGTCAGGCTTCTGCTGAGGCAGGGTATCGCCACCGATGATCCAGCGGAAATAGCCACCCAAGCCCTTCTCATCCAGTAAGGGCGCGACAAACTGCTCAGGCTTGTTCGTCACTATCGCCAGCTCGACCTGCTGCTCGCGCAACCAGTCCAGGGTTTGCCGCACGCCAGGGTAAACCTGGGTCAGCGTATGGCTTTCGGCGTAGTACTGCATAAACAGCTGCAGCGCCTGCTCAGCGTCCGCGTCATCGATCTCGGCGTGTTCAAGGCTACCCGCCAGGGCGCGGCGCACTAAAACCCGCGCGCCATTACCCACCCAATTACGCACCTGCTCTAAACCCGCCGCTGGCTGCCCCAACACGAGCAAGGTCTTATCAACCGCTGCGGCCAGGTCCGGCACCGAATCGACCAGGGTACCGTCCAGGTCAAACATCACCAGGCGCGGCAACTCACCCTGAAACAGCTCGCGCAGCAGACTCATCCGCGCGCCAGCGCCAGTTCAGCGCGCATGGCGTCGATCACCGCTTTGTAGTCGGGCTGATTGAAGATGGCTGAACCTGCTACAAAGGTGTCGGCACCGGCGGCAGCGATTTCACGGATATTCTGCACATTGACCCCTCCGTCGATTTCCAGGCGAATGTCGCGCCCGGATGCATCGATAAGTGCGCGCGCCTCTTTGAGCTTTTCCAGGGTATGAGGGATGAACTTCTGCCCACCGAAACCGGGGTTAACGCTCATCAACAGGACCATGTCGACCTTGTCCATGACGTGCTTGAGCACATCCAGCGGCGTGGCCGGGTTGAACACCAAGCCGGCCTTGCAGCCACCCTCGCGGATCAGCTGCAGGGAGCGGTCGATATGCTCGGACGCCTCCGGGTGGAACGTGATGTAGCTCGCGCCTGCCTCGATAAAGTCACCGATGATGCGATCCACGGGTTTGACCATCAGGTGTGCATCAATCGGTGCGGTGATGCCGTACTTGCGCAGCGCCGCGCAAACCATCGGGCCAATCGTCAGGTTCGGCACATAGTGGTTGTCCATCACATCGAAGTGCACGATGTCAGCCCCGGCGGCGAGCACCTTGTCCACTTCCTCACCCAGACGAGCGAAGTCAGCGGAAAGGATCGACGGAGCAATGGCGAAGGGTTGCATAACGCACCTCGGGGGTATTCACGGATGGCGCGCATTGTACCAGCCCCATCGCCGGCCTGGTGCGCTCAGCGACACCTGACAAAGCAGGACTGAAAAGGCTAGGCTGGGCGCATACGACACATCCTGGAGAGCCCCATGTTTCTGCGCGCCGCCGCATCTGCTCTGAGCCTGCTGCTATTAACCGGCCCGCTGCATGCCGAAGAGCAGGCCGCCGCAGACACCACCTCAACTGACACCGCGGCCGAAGCAACCGAGCCCGTACGTGCGCCCCTGGCCGAGCGCAGCGAAATGGAAGCGACCGCACTTGCACAGCAGTTGGAACCGCAGGAACAACAGCATCTGCAGGCAGGCGATGAACGCTTTCTCGCGCTTTGGTTACCCGCCAACACCGCAGAATCCAGCGGCGTGGTCATCATCTTGCCGGGCGATGCTGAAACGGCCGACTGGCCGCAAAGTGTTGGCCCTTTACGCCACAAACTGCCCAATGCTGGCTGGCACAGCCTCAGCCTGACCCTGCCCGACCCAAACGGCGATGCACCGCCGCGGCGCAGCCCAGCACCGCAAACGCAAGCCCCGAGTGAAACCCCGGCCGAAGCCGATCCGGCAACGGCGTCAAACGAGGAAGCCAACACACCCGTAGATGCGCCCCGCGCAGATACCCGCGACAACTCGCTCGACAGCGCCGAAACGGCTGCGAGCAAAGCGAAAAGTATCGAAGAGCAGCAGCAAGCCCATGCCGACCGAGTGTTGGCGCGCATCGAATCGGCCATCGGCTTTGCCGAACAACAGCAAGCCAAGACCATCGTCCTGCTTGGGCACGGCAGCGGCGCGTACTGGGCCGCGCGTTACCTGGCCGAACGCAAGCCAGGCAATATTCACAACCTGTTAATGGTCGCCGCAGCGTTGCCGGCCGGCTACACACCGCCACTGGATGAGCTGATCCCGCAACTTCCGCTGGCCACCGGCGACTTTTATTACAAGGACCTGCCCGCCGATCGCACTGCCGCGCTCAAACGCTCGCAAGCCAGCAAGCGGCAAAAGCAGAGCGGCTATACACAGGTCGCAATGAAAGCCCTACCAGGCAATCGCGAAGCCGAGCAGGAACAACTCTACCGGCGTATCCGCGGCTGGCTAACGCTCAAGCTGCAGGTGAAATAGTCCTAACGGAAGCCATGACGCTGACGAATCAGATCATAGGCCTGATGCAACTCACGGGTTCGCTCGGTCGCCTCACGGACACGTTCTGGCGAGGCGTTACTCCCCGCAAGCTTGTCGGGGTGATGGCGACTGAGTAAGCGCCGGTACGCCTGTTTTATGCGCGCAGGCTCGGCATCGGCACTGACATTTAACAGACTCAGTGCACGCTGATAGGCACCACTGGCCGTCGAAGCCAGATGCACCTGCTGAGGCGCATAGGCGTCACTGAACTGCGCCTGAGTGACCGACGACACCTGCAACCACTTGCCCCACAGCATGATCAGTTCACGCTCAGCCTGACCGACCTGACCATCCACCCACGCCATACGCCAGCAAGCACGCAGCAGCATCTCAGCATGTTCATGCTGGCGTCGTAAGGGGCCGCGCAGACTGTCACGTCCGGTCTTGCCCTGGGCGAATGCCGCAACCGCCTGACGCTGACCGTCGCTGCTCAGCCCGAGACGCTGCATTTCTGCCCGCGCCTGCTGAATATGCGCCGGCAGCACACGCCCACCACTTTTCGCCAAACGCCCCAACAAAACAAACAGCAGCCACTCATCACGCGTTTGCGCACGCCCCCCCAAACGCTCACGCAAGGCAGACCAGGATTGCAGGCGCAAACGTCGATCCAGCACCTGCCCCAATAAACCGCCCAGCAGGGCACCCGGAATACTCGCGACTGCCAGCCCGGCAACCGCTCCCAGCAGGGTCGCAGGCCAGAGCATCTTAGTGGCGCGCCTCAAGTAGACGCTCAACTTCCGCCAGCCGCTCATGGGTGCCAACATCCACCCAACAGCCGGCAAATTGCTCACCGCTGACCTGCCCTACCGCCATCGCCGCACGCAGCAAAGGCGCAAGCTTGAAGGCGCCCGGCTGGCAGTTGGCAAACAACGCCGGCGACAGTACCGCCATGCCGCTGTAGGTCAAACTTTCCTGGGCGACCTGCGCATCGCTGACCCGCCCAGCTCGCAGGCAAAAATCACCGCCCGCGTGATGGCCAGGGTTCGCCACCAGCACCAGATGGGCCAACCCCACCATGGGGCGGCGCAGCTCGGCAAAGGGATAGTCGGTGAAAATATCGCCATTGATCAGTGCAAAAGGCTGATCACCCAGCAATGGCAGGGCCTTGAAAATCCCGCCGCCGGTTTCCAGCGGCTCGGCTTCTGCGGAATAGGCGATGCGGACACCGAAGCGCGAACCATCACCCAGATAGTCCTCGATCTGCTGACCGAGCCAGGCGTGATTGATCACCACCTCGGTAAAACCGGCCGCCGCCAGAGCACGCAGGTGATACTCAATCATTGGCACACCTGCCGCGCGCACCAATGGCTTGGGCGTGTGCAGGGTCAATGGGCGCAACCGCTCACCTTTGCCGGCAGCCAGAATCATCGCCTTCATGCCGGCGCCCGCTGCAGACTGACCAACAACTCACCCAGCTCAGCCAACTCCGGCCGGCGCGCCAATACCGCTTCTATATAAGAGAAGAAGCGCGGCACGTCCCCCAGGTACTTGGGCTTGCCATCGCGGTGGCAAATGCGCGCGAAGATGCCAATCACCTTGAGATGACGCTGAACCCCCATCAAATCGCTGGCGCGCAAAAAGTCTTCCAGCAACGGTTGCACCGGCACACCCGCCTCACGCGCCTGCAGCCAATATTGCTCCAGCCAATTGTGTACGCGCGCCTCGGGCCAGCTGAGGAACGCATCCTTGAACAAACAGGTGATGTCATACGTTACCGGGCCGTAGACCGCATCCTGAAAATCCAGCACGCCGGGATTCGGCTCACTGAGCATCAAGTTGCGCGGCATATAGTCGCGATGCACCAACACCTTGGGCTGCGCCAAGGCGCTGTCGATTAACAGCTGACTCACACGCTGCCAAGCCGCCTGCTGCGCCGGCGTGAACTCAACCTCAAGATGCCGCTGCACATACCACTCGGGGAATAGCTGCAGCTCGCGACGCAGCAGCGCGTCGTCGTAGCTGGGCAATGGCGTGGTCATCGGCAGCTGCTGAAACGCCAGCAATGCCTGCATCGCATCGGCAAACAAGGCATCCGCATTGTCTTCATTAATGACATCCAGGTAGGTCTGCCGGCCTAAATCGTTGAGCAAGAGGAACCCACGCTCAAGATCAGCCGCAAGAATCTGCGGCACGTTGAGGTGGGCCTCAGCCAGCAACTGCGCGACCGTGACGAACGGCCGGCAATCCTCCAACGGCGGCGGCGCGTCCATCACGATCAGTGTCCGTGCACCACCTTGCCAACGGAAATAACGGCGAAAACTGGCATCGCTACTCGCAGGCGTCAGCGTGGCAGCGGGTACGGCGCCCCAGCCCTGCTCAGCAAAAAGCGCTGGCAGCAGCGGCTCCAGCCAGTTTTCGAGGAGTTTTAGGCGTACATCTTCATCAGGCATTACAAGGTCTCCGACGGCGCTAGCCGTTGCGCGGGTCATGCTTTATTATCCAGCATCTTTTCAAGCCCATCGAGAGGCGTGCGGCCTCAGGGCCATTGGCGCGCAGGAAGCCCGGATAAAATAAGATGGCAGTAAAATACCCCGCGTTTCGTAAAAAATTCCCACTCTTGGTTACTAGCAGCCTCCTGGCGCTTCAACCCGTGGCCATTCCATTTGCCGTTGCTGCCGAACAGTACGATTGCCAGGTTTCCGCCAGCGGCGGCTGGGCATGCGCCCCGAAAGCCAGCAATGCTGCCCTGCCAGCCCGGCCAGTACAACGTGATTCGCTCGCCAGTAGCAAGGCCGCCGACGGCACAGCCGAACCCGCCCAAGCTAAAGCGGCGCAAGCAACACTGGTTACCGAAAGCCGCGGCAAGGTTCTGGCATCACGTAGCGCTGACTACAGCCACCTCGATTGGGTGCCGCGTGAAAACCTCAGCGCCGCCCAGCTGGCTGAAACCGGCCCTTACTGCGCAGGCGCTTATGTCGAGCCGATTCGGCCGGGCATGAATGACCAAACGCCGATGAATGAAGCGCCGATGTTCCTCTCGGCCAAAGCGTCGCGCTATGAGCAGGAAGAACAGGTCGCCACCCTCGCGGGCGACGTGGTGCTGCGCCAGGCCGGCATGCAGGTAGAAGCAGATGAAGCCAACCTGCGCCAGACAGAAAACCGCGGCGAACTGATCGGCAACGTGCGCCTGCGTGATCAGGGCATGCTGGTGGTCGGTGATCGCGCCGAGTTGCAACTGGACAACGGCGAAGCCAAAGTCGATAACGCCGAATATGTCCTGCACAAGAGCCATATCCGCGGTAATGCGCTCTACGCCAAGCGCGAAGAAAGCGCGATTATCCGCCTCAAAGACGGCACCTATACCAGCTGCGAGCCCGGCAGCAACGCCTGGCACTTAAAGGGTAATAACATCACCCTGAACCCGGCCACCGGCTTCGGTACCGCGACTAACGTGACCCTGCGGGTGAAGAATATTCCGGTGTTCTACACACCGTATATTTACTTCCCAATTGATGACCGTCGTCAGTCCGGCTTCCTGCCGCCGAGCATCGGCAGCTCAAGTGATAACGGCCTGACCTTACAAACGCCTTACTACTTCAACTTGGCACCTAACTACGACGCCACGTTGTACCCAACCTATATGGCTGATCGTGGCTTGCTGATGGAAGGCGAATTCCGCTACCTCACCAAGAACAGCGAAGGTCAAGTCGGCGGCGCCTTCCTGCAAGACAGCAATGACGACCGCAAACTGCAGTCCGACGCGGAAGACCAACGCTGGATGTACAGCTGGCAGCACAAGCAGGGGCTCAACGATCGCCTGCTGGCAGAAGTCGACTACACCGACATCAGTGACCCTTACTACTTCCAGGACCTGAGTACAGACCTGGGCATTGGCTTCAGCAGTTACGTCGACCAACGCGGCACCCTGACTTATCGCGGTGAAGGCTATACCGCACGGCTGAACGCTCACGCTTACGAGCTGGCCAACATCACCGACATCACCCCCTATAACCGCCTGCCGCAACTGACTCTGGATGGCGTACTGCCATTTAAACCTGCCGGGGTTAACTTCAGCTATGGCACAGAATACGTGCGCTTCGATCGCGACCTGCGCAAAGGCAACTTTATAGATGAAGACGGCGGTCCGCTTAACGCCGATGGCACAGTTGGTACACCTTGGTACGACACCAACCTGCAAGGTCTAGCGCGTGCCAACGGCGAGCGCTTACATGTTGAACCAGGTATTAGCCTGCCGTTGAACTGGAGCTGGGGCTATATCAAGCCACAGGTCAAATACCTGCAGACCCAATACAATTTGAGCCTGGACTCTCAGGGCAAAGCTGATATTGCCAACGCTCAGGTAGGGAGCTTCCTTGCAGAGCAAAACTACAAGAGCAACCAGAACCGTGGCGTAGGCATGTTCAGCTTGGACAGCGGCCTGTACTTCGACCGCAACACTCAGCTGTTCGGCACCCAGTTCCGCCAAACACTGGAGCCGCGCGCCTTCTACCTCTATGTACCGGAAGAAGACCAAACCGATATCCCGGTTTTCGACACGGGTGAAAGTACCTTTAGCTATTCCTCGCTGTGGCGTGAAAACCGCTTCTCCGGCAAGGACCGCATCGGCGATGAGAACAAGCTGTCGCTGGGCATCACCAGCCGCTTGATTGAGAGCAACGGTTTTGAACGCCAGCGTTTCAGCATTGGCCAGGCCTTCTACTTTGAAGACCGCCAGGTACAGCTGCCAGGCATTGACTACCGTACTCGCGCTGACGCAACAGCCTCGGTATCGCCTTATGCGCTTGAATACCTGTATCGCTTTAACCGCGACTGGCGCTTCTCGTCGGATTTCAACTGGGATCCAGACAGCCACAGCACCCGCTCCGGCAGCGCGATGTTCCACTACCAGCCAGAAGACAACCCGAACAAGGTGGTTAACGCCGGTTATCGCTACCGTAATGACACCGTGCGCTTTGACGAATCCAGTGGCAACTGGGTAGTCGGCGGCGGAGACTACGGCACAGTTGGCTCACCCGAATACATCAAGGACTACTACAAGATCAGTCAGCATGACTTCTCGGTTATCTGGCCGATCGTGCCACAGTGGAACGTGATCTCCCGTTGGCAGTATGACTACGGCCGCGACCGCACCCTGGAAGCCTTTGCCGGCTTCGAGTACGACAGCTGCTGCTGGAAACTGCGACTGATCAACCGCTACTGGATCGACTACGACGAAGTCAGCCTGAACCCGTCGCTAAACGACCAGGCTGACCGCGGCATCTTCCTGCAGATCGTTCTCAAAGGTCTGGGCGGTGTAGTCGGCAATAAAGTGGAGTCTTTCCTCGACCAAGGCATTCAAGGTTATCGTGAACGTGAAGATCAAGCTTTCTGATTGCGTGCGCCCGCTGCTGTTGGGCGCGCTGTTTCTGGGTACTGCAGCACAGGCTGAAGTACAACCACTCAACCGCGTTGTAGCGATTGTCGATAACGATGTCGTCATGCAAAGCCAACTCGATTCACGCCTGCGTGAAGTGCAGCAGACCATCGCCCAACGCGGTGCCTCTGTGCCGCCCGCAAGCGTACTCAGCCAGCAGGTGCTGGAGCGCCTGATCATCGAGAACATCCAGTTGCAGATCGGTGAACGCTCAGGCATTCGCATTACTGACGAAGAGCTGAACCAGGCCATCGGCACCATTGCCCAGCGCAACGGCATGAGCATCGAGCAGTTCCGCGCCGCCTTGGCGAAAGATGGCCTGTCCTACACCGATGCCCGTGACCAAGTGCGCCGCGAGATGATCATCAGCCGCGTGCGCCAACGCCGCGTGGCAGAGCGCATCCAAGTGACCGATCAGGAAGTGCAGAACTTCCTCGCATCCGATCTGGGCAAGATGCAGCTGTCGGAAGAGTTCCGCCTGGCCAACATCCTGATCCCTGTGACCGAAGGCGCCTCGCCTGAGGAGATTCAGGCCGCTGAGCGTAAAGCCCGCGACCTGTATCAACAGCTGCAACAGGGTGCCGACTTCGCCCAGCTAGCTATTGCCAACTCGGCCAGTGAAACCGCGCTGGAAGGCGGCGAAATGGGCTGGCGTAAGGCAGGTCAACTGCCTCCACCGTTTGACGCCATGCTGAGCGCCTTGCCGGTTGGCCAAGCGACTGAGCCGATGCGCACCCCCGGCGGCTTTATCATGATCAAACTGCTGGAAAAACGTGGCGGCGACAGCCAGGTGCGTGATGAAGTCAATGTGCGTCACATCCTGATCAAGCCTAGCGAGATCCGCAGTGAAGCCGAGACTAAGCGCTTGGTCGAGCGCCTGCATCAGCGCATTCTGGCCGGTGAAGATTTTGCCGAACTGGCGAAGAACTTCTCTGAAGACCCAGGCTCAGCGCTAAACGGCGGCACATTGAGCTGGATCGACCCGAGCGTCTTGGTGCCCGAGTTCCGCGAGGTGATGAACAACACGCCCGCTGGCGAATTATCCAAGCCCTTCAAGAGCCCTTACGGCTGGCACGTACTCGAAGTCATGGGCCGCCGCGCCACTGACAGCAGCGCCGAGTTCCGTGAGCAGCAAGCCCTGACCGTGCTGCGTAACCGTAAGTACGATGAAGAGCTACAAGCCTGGTTGCGCCAGATCCGTGACGAAGCCTACGTCGAGATCAAACTCTGACCAGCTAGGCCCACGCCACGCTGACGGACGCTACAGATCAAGCCCGGCTTATGCACACGCATCGCCGGGCTTTTTCATGCTGATCGATTACCGCAGCGCTACCCTAAACTGACGCACCAACCGAGTTGGCGCATAACTGAGAGCCCGCCGATGACTGCCGCCCGACTTTTTGCCCTCACCCCCGGTGAACCAGCCGGTATTGGTCCCGACCTGTGCCTGCTGCTCGCCAGAGAAGCGCAGCCGCATGCGCTGATAGCCATCGCCAGCCTGGACTTGCTGGCCGAACGCGCCCGGCTGCTGGGGGTGAAGATTCAACTGATCAGCGTCGGCCCTGAATCCTGGCCGAGCCAGGCTGCCCCAGCCGGTAGCCTGTATGTCTGGAACACCCCGCTGGCCGCCCCTGTCGAGCTGGGCCAGCTGAACACAAGCAATGCGCACTATGTGCTGGAGACGCTCACCCGCGCCGGACAAGGCTGCCTCGACGGGCACTTTGCCGGGATGATTACTGCCCCCGTACACAAAGGCGTGATCAACGAAGCCGGGATTGCCTTCTCTGGCCATACCGAGTTTCTTGCCGAGCTGACCCACACCGAGCAAGTGGTGATGATGCTCGCGACCCACGGCCTGCGCGTGGCGCTGGTGACCACCCACCTGCCGCTCAAGGATGTGGCGGAGGCCATCACCGCAGACCGTCTGAGCAGGGTCACACGCATCCTCAATCACGACCTGCGCACGAAATTCGGCATCGCTAAGCCGCGCATCCTGGTGTGCGGCCTCAATCCGCATGCCGGCGAAGGCGGCCATCTGGGCCGTGAAGAGATCGAGGTCATCGAGCCCGCGCTGCAACAGCTGCGCAACGAAGGCATCAACCTGATCGGCCCGCTGCCGGCGGACACCCTGTTCACCCCCAAACACCTGGAGCATTGCGACGCGGTGCTGGCCATGTACCACGACCAAGGCCTGCCCGTGCTCAAGTACAAAGGCTTTGGCGCAGCGGTAAACGTCACCCTTGGCCTGCCGATCATCCGCACCTCGGTCGACCACGGCACCGCGCTGGACCTAGCCGGCAGCGGCAAGATCGACAGTGGCAGCCTACAGGTCGCCCTGCAAACCGCTTACGCAATGGCCGAAAGCCAGGTGGCAAGCTGCTGAGCACGACGCCAAGCACAGGCGTGCGCCGCCAATGCTGTTAAACTGCCGGGCTTTCTACTCGCGTTACATTCGCTTCAAGCCCCTGGGTTGAAGCCTGGAGCTGCTGCATGTCCGAATACCAACACCGCGCGCGCAAGCGTTTTGGCCAGAACTTCCTGCATGACGCTGGGGTTATTCACCGCATCCTGCGCGCCATCCATGCCCGCGAAGGCGAGCACATGCTGGAGATCGGCCCGGGCCAAGGCGCGCTAACAGAAGGCCTGCTCAACAGCGGCGCGCAGCTCGACGTGATTGAACTCGACCGCGACCTGGTGCCTATCCTCCAACACCAGTTCGGCAGCAACCCGCGCTTCCGCCTGAACCAGGGCGACGCCCTCAAATTTGATTTCAACCAATTGCAGGCGGCGCCACACAGCCTGCGCGTGGTCGGCAACCTGCCGTACAACATCTCCACTCCGCTAATCTTCCACCTGTTGAACAACGCCGCGCTGATTCGCGACATGCACTTTATGCTGCAAAAGGAAGTGGTCGAGCGTCTGGCGGCAACGCCGGGTGGTGGCGACTGGGGCCGCCTGTCGATCATGGTGCAGTACCACTGCCGCGTGGAGCACCTGTTTAACGTCGGCCCTGGCGCGTTCAACCCGCCGCCCAAAGTCGACTCGGCTATTGTCCGCTTGGTGCCGCACGAAGTGCTGCCACACCCTGCCAAGGATCATCGTCTGCTCGAGCGCGTGGTCCGCGAGGCCTTTAACCAGCGCCGCAAAACCCTGCGCAACACCCTTAAAGCCTTGCTAACCGCCGATGACATCGAAGCCGCAGGCGTGGATGGCAGCTTGCGCCCGGAGCAACTGGACCTGGCCGCATTTGTCCGTTTGGCGGACAAGCTGGCCGAACAACCTGCCGCGACTGACAGCGACTAAACTGGCTTTCTGCCTACCGAGCTAATGACCCATGAGCGATTCGCGCTACCACATCGACGTCAGCGTCGTGACCCGCTACCTGCCAGAGCAATCGCAGCCGGAGCAGAGTCGCTTTGCCTTCGCCTACACCGTAACAGTGAGCAACACCGGAGAAATCCCGGCCAAACTGCTCTCGCGGCACTGGGTGATTACCGATGGCGATGGCCGTGTGCAGGAGGTGCGTGGCGCCGGTGTTGTTGGCCAGCAACCGCTGATCGAGCCGGGAGCTAGCCACACTTATAGCAGCGGCACGGTGATGACCACCCGAGTCGGCATCATGCAGGGCAGCTATCAAATGCTCGCCGAAGACGGCAAACGCTTTGAGGCGACAATTGCGCCCTTCCGCCTGGCGGTGCCGGGTTCGCTGCACTAATGGCCACCTACGCCGTCGGCGACCTGCAAGGTTGCCTGAAACCGCTACAGTGCCTGCTTGAGCGTGTGGCCTTTGACCCAGCACAAGACAAGCTATGGCTGGTCGGCGACCTGGTCAACCGTGGCCCTGAATCCCTGGCGACGCTGCGTTTTCTCTACAACATGCGTGACGCGCTGACCTGCGTGCTGGGTAATCACGACCTGCACCTACTGGCGGTTGCGCACAATATTGAGCGGCTGAAAAAAGGTGACACCCTGCGCGAGATTATTGATGCGCCGGATGCCGCCGACTTGCTCGACTGGCTGCGTCGGCAAAAACTGCTACATTACGACGAGGCTCGCGACACCGCGCTGGTGCATGCCGGCATCCCGCCACAATGGACCATGAGCAAAGCCCTAAAACGTGCCGCCGAGGTCGAGGAAGTCCTGCGCGATGATGCACGCCTGCCGCTGTTTCTCGACGGCATGTACGGCAATGAACCGGCCAAGTGGGAGAGCGACCTGCACGGCGTGCCCCGTCTGCGGGTGATCACCAATTACTTTACGCGCATGCGTTTCTGCAAAGCCGATGGCACCCTCGACCTGAAAAGCAAGGAAGGCGTCGGCAGCGCCCCACCTGGTTATGCCCCCTGGTTCAGCTACAAACAGCGCAAAACCCGTGGCCAACGGATCATCTTCGGTCACTGGGCAGCGCTCGAGGGGCAATCCTCGGAGCCCGACGTGATTGCCCTGGACACCGGCTGTGTATGGGGCGCCAGCATGACCCTGATGAATATCGATAGTGGCGAGAAATACAGCTGCGACTGTAAGGAGCAAGCATGAGCGAATTTAAACGCATCCCCCCCGAGCAGGCTCAGGCCTTACGCCAACAGGGCGCCGTGGTGGTCGACATCCGTGACCCGCAGAGCTTCGCCGCCGGCCACATCAGTGGCGCGCAACACCTCGACAACCACTCACTGCACGGCTTTATTACGCAGGCTGATCTCGATGCGCCACTGATCGTCGCCTGCTATCACGGCAACTCCAGCCAGAGTGCGGCGGCCTACCTAGTCGGCCAGGGCTTTAGTGATGTCTACAGCCTCGATGGCGGTTTCGAGCTGTGGCGCGCCACCTTCCCCGACCAGACGGCACAATCACCCGAAGAATAATTTTTTAAGCGCCAGGCCGCACCAGCAGCGGCCTGCCGACCACTCCCGACCAACGGTAATATCCTGTTATCGTTGCGCGCCCCTTGCCCCTGCCGATTCCGAACTATCCTTTAGCTCAGGCCATCCAAAACAAGGTAGAGCCGGCCAAACGGCATCGGGCCATCGGTATGACTTTTAGGTGATCTGGGGGGATTTATCCCGGCTGCATCCGCACCGGGGGCGACCCAGCATCTGACCGACCCCGCACCGGCTCTGCGCATCGAGCGAGGTGAAGTCATGAGCATTTTCAGCCACTTCCAACAACGTTTCGAAGCGACTCGCCAGGAGGAACTCTCCCTCCAGGAGTACCTCGAACTGTGCAAGCAAGATCGTAGCGCCTATGCCTCAGCAGCCGAGCGCCTGCTGCTGGCCATTGGCGAACCTGAACTGCTCGACACCTCAACCGATCCACGGCTGTCGCGCATCTTCTCCAACAAGGTGATCCGCCGCTATCCGGCCTTTGCCGACTTCCACGGGATGGAAGAGTGCATCGACCAGATCGTCTCCTACTTCCGCCATGCCGCTCAGGGCCTGGAAGAGAAGAAACAGATTCTCTATTTGCTTGGCCCGGTGGGCGGCGGTAAATCGTCCCTGGCAGAAAAGCTCAAGCACCTGATCGAAAAAGTGCCGTTCTACGCAATCAAGGGCTCGCCCGTATTCGAGTCGCCACTTGGCCTGTTCAGTGACGCCGAAGATGGCGGGATTCTCGAGGAGGATTACGGCATTCCGCGGCGCTACCTGGGCAGCATCATGTCGCCCTGGGCAACTAAACGCCTGCAGGAGTTCGGCGGCGATATCAGCCAGTTCCGCGTGGTCAAACTCTACCCTTCGATCCTCAACCAGATCGCCGTGGCCAAGACCGAGCCAGGCGACGAGAACAACCAGGACATCTCCGCCCTAGTCGGCAAGGTGGATATCCGCAAGCTGGAAGAGTTTCCGCAGAACGATGCCGACGCCTACAGCTACTCAGGCGCACTGTGCCGGGCCAACCAGGGCCTGATGGAGTTCGTCGAGATGTTCAAGGCGCCGATCAAGGTGCTGCACCCACTGCTCACTGCGACTCAGGAAGGCAACTACAACAGTACTGAAGGCCTCGGCGCGATTCCTTACAGCGGCATTCTGCTGGCGCACTCCAACGAATCGGAATGGCACAGCTTCCGTAATAACAAAAACAACGAGGCGTTCATCGACCGCATCTACATTGTCAAAGTGCCGTACTGCCTGCGCGTGACTGACGAGATCAAAATCTATGACAAATTGCTGTTCAACAGCTCTCTGGCCAATGCCCACTGTGCGCCGGATACGCTGAAGATGCTCGCGCAGTTCACCGTACTCAGCCGCCTGAAAGAGCCGGAAAACTCCAACGTCTACTCGAAAATGCGCGTGTATGACGGTGAGAACCTCAAAGACACCGACCCCAAAGCCAAGTCGATTCAGGAGTACCGCGACACCGCCGGCGTCGACGAGGGCATGAACGGCCTGTCGACCCGCTTTGCCTTCAAAATTCTCTCCAAGGTATTTAACTTCGACCCCCACGAGATCGCCGCCAATCCGGTGCATCTGCTCTACGTGCTGGAGCAGCAGATCGAGCAGGAACAGTTCCCGGCAGAAACCCGCGAGCGCTACCTGCGCTTTATCAAGGAATACCTGGCGCCGCGTTACATCGAATTTATCGGCAAGGAAATCCAGACCGCTTACCTGGAGTCTTACAGCGAGTACGGGCAGAACATCTTCGACCGCTACGTGCTGTACGCCGACTTCTGGATTCAGGACCAGGAATACCGCGACCCGGAAACCGGCGAAATCCTCAACCGCGTGGCCCTCAACGAAGAACTGGAGAAGATCGAAAAACCTGCAGGCATCAGCAACCCCAAGGACTTCCGCAACGAGATCGTCAACTTCGTATTGCGCGCCCGCGCCAACAACAATGGCAAGAATCCGACCTGGCTCAGCTACGAGAAACTGCGCGTGGTGATCGAGAAGAAGATGTTCTCCAACACCGAAGACCTGCTGCCGGTCATCAGCTTCAACGCCAAGGCGAGCAAGGAGGACCAACAGAAACACAACGACTTCGTCACTCGCATGGTCGAGCGCGGCTACACCGACAAGCAGGTGCGCCTGCTGTCTGAGTGGTATCTACGGGTTCGTAAATCGCAATAAAACGGCCTGACGCTTCAGCTGCCGGCGCTGCAGAGCACGCAACTATATGGTTCTGCAACGACGGCACTTGATACCTGCAGTGCACGGAGGGCAGTGATGAGCCATGTGATCGACCGACGCCTGAACGGCAAGAACAAGAGCACGGTGAACCGCCAGCGCTTCCTGCGGCGTTACCGTGACCATATCAAGAAGGCCGTGGAAGAGGCGGTCAGCCGCCGTTCCATTACCGACATGGAGCACGGCGAACAAATCAGCATCCCCGGTCGCGACATCGACGAGCCGGTACTGCATCACGGCCGCGGTGGCCGTCAGACCACCGTGCACCCCGGCAACCGCGAATTTACCACCGGCGAGAAGATTGCCCGCCCGCAAGGCGGTGGCGGCGGCCAAGGCGCCGGTAAGGCGAGCAACTCCGGCGAAGGCATGGATGAGTTCGTCTTCCAGATCACCCAGGAAGAGTTTCTCGACTTTATGTTTGAAGACCTGGAGTTGCCCAACCTGATCAAGCGCCATCTGACGGGCAGCGACACCTTCAAAAGCGTACGCGCCGGCATCAGCAACGAAGGCAACCCATCACGCATCAATATCGTCCGCACCCTGCGTTCGGCCCACGCCCGGCGTATTGCCCTGTCCGGCAGTAGCCGCAACAAACTCAAAGCCGCCCAGGCCGAACTGGAACGCTTGAAGCTGGAGCAGCCGGACAACTTGGGTGATATCCAGGCGCTTGAAGAGGACATCAGCAAACTGCGCGCCCGGATCAAGCGTGTGCCGTTTCTCGACACCTTCGACCTCAAGTACAACCTGCTGGTCAAACAGCCCAACCCCAGCTCGAAGGCAGTGATGTTCTGTTTGATGGACGTCTCCGGTTCGATGACCCAATCGACCAAAGACATCGCCAAGCGCTTCTTTATCCTGCTGTACCTGTTCCTTAAGCGGAACTACGAAAAAATCGACGTGGTGTTTATCCGCCACCACACCAGCGCCAAGGAAGTCGACGAGGAGGAGTTTTTCTATTCGCGGGAAACCGGCGGCACCATCGTCTCCAGTGCACTCAAGCTCATGCACGAGGTCATGACCGAGCGTTACCCAATCAACGAATGGAATATCTACGCTGCCCAGGCGTCGGATGGCGATAACTGGAATGACGACTCCCCCGTATGCCGGGACCTGCTGATCAATCAGATCATGCCGCTTGTGCAGTACTTCACCTATGTAGAGATCACCCCGCGCGAGCACCAAGCGCTGTGGTTCGAGTACGAGCAGGTCAGCGAGGCATTTGCCGATACCTTTGCTCAACAGCAGCTGGTTTCTGCAGGTGATATCTACCCGGTATTCCGCGACCTGTTTCAGCGGAGGCTTGCCACATGACCCATGCCCAAGATAAACGACGCCAACCGATCTCCACGGGTTCAGAGTGGACCTTCGACCTCATTCGCCAATACGACCGCGAAATCGGCCGCCTGGCAGAGCGTTACGCACTGGACACCTACCCCAATCAAATCGAGGTAATCACTGCCGAGCAAATGATGGACGCCTACGCCTCGGTCGGTATGCCGCTGGGCTATCACCACTGGTCCTATGGCAAACATTTCCTCAGCACCGAGAAAGGCTACAAGCGTGGGCAGATGGGCCTGGCTTACGAAATCGTGATCAACTCCGACCCGTGCATCGCCTACCTGATGGAAGAGAACACCATCTGCATGCAGGCCTTGGTGATTGCCCACGCCTGTTACGGCCACAACAGCTTCTTCAAGGGCAACTACCTGTTCCGCACCTGGACCGATGCCAGCTCGATCATCGACTACCTGGTCTTCGCCAAGCAGTACATCATGCAGTGCGAAGAACGCCATGGCATCGACGCAGTGGAGGACCTGCTCGACTCCTGCCACGCCCTGATGAACTACGGCGTCGACCGCTACAAACGCCCCTACCCGATTTCCGCCGAAGAAGAACGGCGGCGCATGAAGGACCGCGAAGAGCACCTGCAAAAGCAGATCAACGACCTCTGGCGCACCATCCCGAAAAGCGCCAGCAAAGGCGGCGAAAAGGACGACAAACGCTTCCCTGCCGAGCCGCAGGAAAACATCCTCTACTTCCTGGAGAAGCACGCCCCGCTGCTCGAGCCCTGGCAGCGCGAGATCATCCGCATCGTGCGCAAGATCGCCCAGTACTTTTACCCACAGCGCCAGACCCAGGTGATGAACGAAGGCTGGGCGACCTTCTGGCACTACACCCTGATGAACGACCTGTACGACGAAGGCCTGGTGACCGAAGGTTTTATGATGGAGTTTCTGCAGTCGCACACCAGCGTGGTCTACCAGCCGCCGTTTGACAGCCCCTACTACAGCGGCATCAACCCCTACGCCCTGGGCTTTGCCATGTATCGCGACATCCGCCGAATCTGCGAGTCGCCCACCGAAGAGGATCAGCGCTGGTTCCCGGAGATCGCCGGCAGCGACTGGCTAAGCACCCTGAAATTCGCCATGACCAGCTTCAAGGATGAGAGTTTCATCCTGCAGTACCTGTCGCCCAAGGTCATCCGCGATCTCAAGCTGTTCAGCATTCTCGATGACGACCAGAAAGACGAACTGTATGTCCCAGCGATCCATGACGAACCCGGCTATCAGCAGATTCGTGAAACCCTGGCCGCGCAGTACAACCTGGGTAACCGCGAGCCCAACGTACAGATCTGGAGCATCGACCGCCGTGGTGACCGCTCATTGACCCTGCGCCACCAACAGCACGACCGCAAACCACTGGGCAACTCCACCGAGGAAGTGTTGAAGCACCTGCACCGCCTGTGGGGTTTCAATATTCATCTGGAGATGTACCAAGGCGATCAACTGATCGGCACCCAGCACGTACCGCCGCAGCATGAAACGGCACAAGGCAGCGACTACCCGCGCCTCGACCTGATGATTCCGCCCATTTGAGCATTGGCACCGCTTTATCCGGCGCCCCCACCTAAGCGCCGCAGCCGGCCGGCACACTGAGCGTACGCCCAGTGCCCGGCCAAGGCGCCAACCAGACAGCCGCACCATCCAGCCGTTATGCTTTGCACAACGGAGGATTTGTCATGCAGATTTTTAAAGTGGGCGGTGCAGTGCGTGATCGCCTGCTCAACAGAGACATCAGTGAAATCGATTGGGTGGTGGTCGGTGCCAGCGCCGAACAAATGCTCGAATTGGGCTACCGCCCGGTAGGCGCAGACTTTCCGGTATTTCTACACCCGCAGACCGGCGAAGAATACGCTCTGGCCCGCACCGAGCGCAAAAGCGGGCGTGGCTACGGCGGTTTCACCTTCTTCGCCAGCCCGGACGTGACACTGGAAGAAGACCTGATCCGCCGCGACCTCACGGTAAACGCCATGGCCGAAGATGACCAAGGCAAGCTGATCGACCCCTATGGCGGCCAGCGCGACCTCGACGCCAGGCTGCTGCGCCATGTATCCCCGGCCTTCGCCGAAGACCCCTTGCGCGTGCTGCGTGTGGCCCGCTTTGCAGCCCGCTACGCCCCACTGGGCTTTACGGTCGCGGCAGAAACCCTGGCGCTGATGCGTGAACTGAGCGAGTCCGGCGAGCTAAGCGCGCTGACGCCCGAGCGCAGCTGGAAGGAAATATCCCGCGCCCTGATGGAGCCGCGCCCAGATGTGTTTATCCAAGTGCTGCGCGACTGCGGCGCCTTGCAGGTCCTGCTGCCCGAAGTCGACACACTGTTCGGCATCCCGCAGCCCGCAGCCCATCACCCGGAAATCGACACCGGCGAGCATGTGCTGAGCGTGCTGCGCCAATGCGCCGAACACCAGCAGCCGCTTACCGTACGCTGGGCGTGCTTGCTGCACGATGTCGGCAAGGGCCTGACGCCTGAAACTGAATGGCCGCGGCATATCGCCCATGAGGTCAAAGGCTTGAAGCTGATCCGCGCGATCAACCAACGCTGCAAAGCCCCCAAGGATTGCCAAGAGCTGGCCCTGCAGGTCGGTGAATTCCACACTCACGGTCATCGCGCCCTGGAGCTGAAGGCGTCGACGCTGCTGAAGCTGCTGCAGGGCTTCGATGTATTCCGCCGCCCGCAACGCTTTGAAGAGTTTATCGCGGCCTGCGAAATGGACGCCCGCGGGCGCCTAGGCCTAGAGCAACGCCCCTACCCGCAGGCCGACTACCTGCGCGCGGCTATGCAGGCAGCCCGAGCGGTAGCGGTGCAACCTCTGTTGGCGCAAGGGTTCAAGGGGGCTGAGTTGGGTGAGGCGTTAAATCGCGAGCGGCTGAATGCACTGACTGCATTCAAAGCCGACTACAGCGCGTCGCCATCGCAGCACTAGGCGGCGGGGTAAGCCTCAAGCAACGGCGCCGGGGTTAACGGCTGGCCACGCCAGCTGAATGCCACCGGCCACAACTGCTGCTCAATCTGCGCGCCCTGCCAGAGCTCGGCAAAGCTGCGCTGCTGCCCGGGGTGCAACACATCCGGCACCAGCAACGACAGGGGCCAGAGCACAAAGGCATTCCTCAAGATTTCCGCACGCGGCAGAATCAGGCCGTCGTAATTGCCGACTAAGTCGCCATACAGCAAAACATCGATATCCAGCGGCAAGCCTTTGCGCTCAGGCGCGTAGCGGCCGTTGTCGGCTTCGATAAACTTCAGCCGCCGATCCAGGTCCGCCAGCGACAGCTCGCTATAACCAGCCACCACAAGATTGAAGAACGGTCCGCTCTTGATGCCAACCGCCTGGCTCTCGAATACTGGCGAGCAACGCATATCGCGCAACAGCTCCGCCAAGGCTTCGAGGCCGGCATGCAAGTGCATTTCGCGCTCGATATTGCTGCCCAGCCCCAATAAAACCCGTGTTAGCGACATCCGCGCTCGATCTCCACGCCGACACCACCGCTGGCTGCGGGCACCGCACCGGGCTTGGTCAGCTTGAGGCGCACCCACGGGATGTGGAATTCGCTCATCAGCACCTGCACCAGGCGCTCGGCAAAGGTTTCCACCAGGATGAATTGCGACTCGCTGGCAAACGCCTGGATACGCTGTGACACACAGGCGTAATCCAACGCTTTTTCCAATTCATCACCGGCCGCAGCGGGACGGTTATCCCAGCCCAGGTACAGGTCCAAGCGCAAACACTGACGAATGGTCCGCTCCCAGTCGTAGGCGCCAATAACTGTGTCGACTTCCAGACCCTCGATAAAAACTGTGTCCAAGCACGCTCTCCGCGGCACGACAAGGCTGTCGCACCTAGTTAGAATCAGGGCTCCCTTGCCCGGAATGGATACCATGTTTTGGCTGCTGGCGACCCTCGCCTACCTGCTCGGCTCGTTGTCCTTCGCCATTCTGCTCAGCCGCCTGGCCGGCGGGCCGGACCCGCGCGCCAGTGGTTCGGGCAACCCCGGTGCAACCAATATGTTCAGGCTAGCCGGCAAACGCCTGGCCGTCCTGACGCTGCTCGGCGACCTGCTCAAAGGCCTGCTACCGGTTGTGATCGCCAGCCTGCTCGGCTTCAACCTGCAGCAGCAAGCCTGGATCGGCTTGGCCGCCGTTATCGGCCACCTGTACCCGTTGTACTTCAACTTCCATGGTGGCAAAGGCGTCGCCACAGCCGCAGGCATGCTACTGGGCCTTTACCCACCGGCAGCATTACTGGCGATTACCGCCTGGTTGCTTACCTTTATTCTCACCCGTACCAGCTCACTGGCTGCACTGATTGCCACGCCGCTGACTTTGCCACTTTTAGCTTGGCAACAACCGGCAGCCCTGCTCCCCGTCTGTGTACTGACGGGGCTGATCGTCTGGCGACATCGCGGCAATTTACGCGATCTGTTCGCCGGCCGTGAGCGGCATTTCTAAATCGGCCAACCGAGCCCAGCCAGCATTTACAGCGCAGGCAGCTGCTCCATCGGCCAGCGCGCCTGCACCTTGATGCTCAAATCTTCGTGCTGCCCCGCCAGCAAACGCTGGCAGCCGGCATAGGCGATCATCGCACCGTTATCGGTGCAGAATGCCGGGCGGGCGTAGAACACCTCGCCCTTCAACTCGCCGAGCATTTTCTCCAGCGACTCGCGCAACGCACGGTTGGCACTCACACCGCCGGCGATCACCAGATTATTCAACCCGGTTTGCTTGAGGGCGCGTTTGCACTTGATCGTGAGGGTGTCGACCACCGCCTGCTGAAATGCCAAGGCGATGTCGCAGCGGGTCTGCTCGGAGTTATCACCCGCCGCCTGGCATTGCTGCCACGTATTCAGGGTGAAGGTTTTCAGGCCGCTGAAACTGAATTCCAGCCCCGGGCGATCGGTCATCGGCCGCGGAAACTTGAAGCGCCCTGGCGTGCCGCTCAGCGCTAAGCGGGCAATCTCCGGCCCACCTGGGTATTGCAGCCCCATCAGCTTGGCCGTCTTGTCGAACGCCTCACCGGCCGCATCGTCAAGCGACTCGCCCAGCAACTGGTATTGGCCGATGCCATCGACGCGCACCAGTTGGGTATGACCACCGGACACCAACAAAGCGACGAACGGAAACGCCGGCGGTTGCTCTTCCAGCATCGGCGCCAGCAAATGGCCTTCCATATGGTGCACACCGAGCGCCGGAATATCCCAGGCGAACGCTAACGCCTGCGCACAAGAGGCCCCCACCAGGAGCGCGCCGACCAGGCCGGGACCCGCCGTGTAAGCAATCGCGTCAATATCAGACGCAACCTTGCCGGCCTCATCGAGTACTTGGCGAATCAACGGCAGCATGCGTTTGACGTGATCACGCGACGCCAGCTCCGGCACCACACCGCCATACACGCGGTGCAGGTCAATCTGGCTGAACAACGCGTCGGCCAGCAGCCCCCGCTTGCTGTCATAGAGCGCGACACCGGTTTCGTCGCAAGAGGTTTCCAATCCCAGAACCAGCATGGGCAGTGCCTTTGTAGTAGAGTGTGCAACTTCGAAGGCGCGCATGATAAGGGCGGCTACCGCACGCCGGCCAGCGCTTTTCGATTAGAGGCTTTGCATTCCTCGCGATGAGGCGGTAACATCCGCAACCCTTAAAAACTACGTTCTCCAGCGTCATCTGCCAGGAGTAACGTTACCACCGGTAATAAAGAAGGTACGCCCTGGATGCCAGCCGTCAAAGTTAAAGAGAATGAACCCTTCGACGTAGCTCTGCGTCGTTTCAAGCGCTCCTGTGAAAAAGCCGGTGTTCTGGCTGAAGTTCGCAGCCGTGAATTCTATGAAAAGCCAACTGCAGAGCGTAAGCGCAAAGCAGCTGCTGCTGTTAAGCGTCACGCCAAGAAAGTGCAGCGCGAGCAGCGCCGCAGCGTTCGCCTGTACTAATCAGTACAAGCAGCGCCTGATACCCGGCTTCGGCCGGGTTTCGCTTTTAGACTCCGCGTAACCTTCGGGCGACGACGGAGTCTTTTAGTTTTTGCCCCTACCTGTTCTGCCTCGGCGCATAACAGTATTCTGAGCGCCTATGGCCGGCCTGATCCCACAGTCCTTTATCGATGATCTGCTCAACCGCACCGACATCGTCGACGTGGTGGCCTCGCGCGTCCAACTGAAAAAAGCCGGCAAGAACTACACCGCCTGCTGCCCGTTCCACAAAGAAAAGACCCCCTCGTTCAGCGTCAGCCCGGATAAACAGTTCTACTACTGCTTTGGCTGCGGCGCCGGTGGCAACGCCTTGGGCTTTGTCATGGACCACGACCAGCTGGACTTTCCCCAGGCCATCGAGGACCTGGCCAAGCGCGCCGGCATGGAAGTGCCACGCGAGGAAGGCGGACGCAATAACAAGCCACGCCAGCCCACCGACTCACCGCTTTACCCGCTGCTGACGGCTGCCGCCGAGTTCTATAAACAGGCCCTGAAAAACCACCCGCAGCGCAAAGCGGCAATCGACTACCTGAAAGGCCGCGGCCTCTCCGGCGAAATCGCCCGCGACTTCGGCATGGGTTTCGCGCCGCCCGGCTGGGACAACCTGCTCAAGCACTTAGCCAGCGATAGCCTGCAGCAAAAGGCGATGATCGACGCTGGCCTGCTGATCGAGAACGCCGAAAGCGGCAAGCGCTACGACCGCTTTCGCGACCGCATCATGTTCCCCATTCGCGACAGCCGTGGCCGAGTGATCGCCTTCGGCGGCCGCGTATTGGGCGACGAAAAACCGAAGTACCTGAACTCCCCGGAAACCCCGGTGTTCCACAAGGGCCAGGAGCTCTACGGCCTGTTTGAAGCGCGCAAGCACAACCGCGACCTCGACGAGATCATGGTGGTTGAAGGCTACATGGACGTCATCGCCCTGGCCCAACAAGGCCTGCGTAACGCCGTCGCCACCCTCGGCACCGCCACCAGCGAAGAACACCTCAAGCGCCTGTTCCGCGTCGTACCGAGCGTACTGTTCTGCTTCGACGGCGACGCTGCAGGGCGCAATGCCGCCTGGCGCGCCTTGGAAGCCACCCTGTCGAGCCTGCAAGATGGCCGCCGCGCACGCTTCCTGTTCCTGCCCGACGGCGAAGACCCCGACACACTCGTGCGCAGCGAAGGCACCGACGCCTTTCGCGCCCGCATCAACCAGCACGCCCAGCCACTGGCCGACTACTTCTTCCAGCAACTCAGCGAAGAAGCTGACCCGCGCTCACTGGAAGGTAAAGCGCACCTGATGACTCTGGCTGCACCGCTGATCGACAAGATCCCCGGCAACAACCTGCGCATCCTCATGCGCCAGCGCCTGAGTGAGATCACCGGCCTTTCTGCGGACGCCACACCGCCACCCGCTTCGGCCGCACGCAACAACCAACCCAGCCACAGCAGCGCACCGCCCAGCGACTACCCGGATTACACCGACATCCCCGACAGCGCCTATTACGATGTCGAGCCGAGCCGCAACGAATACGAAAACCCCAGCCCGACGCCACAATTCGAGCGCAACAACGGCAAGGGCAGTAAGGGCAACTGGAAGAAAGATGGCGGCAAGTGGAGCAAAAAGGGCCAAGGCGAGTTTGCTCCGCGCGCGCCTCGCACTGCAGTCAGCGTCGAGTCGCCACACCTGAGCGCCCTGCGCACCCTGCTGCATCACCCGCAGCTGGCGCAAAAAGTCGAAGATGTCAGCCACTTCGCCGCCGAAGACGACACCTACGCACAATTGCTGGTCGCCTTGCTGGGCGCACTACAGAAGAGCCCGAACCTGCGCTCACTGCAGCTGATCGCGCGCTGGCATGGCACCGAACAGGGCCGCCTGTTACGCGCCCTGGCAGAAAAGGAATGGCTAATTTCAGCCGACAACCTTGAACAACAGTTTTTCGACACTATAACTAGTTTGGTAGCCCGCCAACGCGAGCGCAGCCTGGAACATTTGCTGCGCAAAGCCCGTCAAAGTGAGTTAAGCGCAGAAGAGAAAGACCAGCTGCGCAACTTGCTGAGCCGTAATGCATCACCAGTAATCCCAAGCCCAACTGGCGCTTAGGGGAACTACTCGGGTATAATCCGCGGCTTGTTTTTTGCCCGCCAAGACCTTCAGTGGATAGGGTGTTATGTCCGGAAAAGCGCAACAACAGTCTCGTATCAAAGAGTTGATCACACTGGGTCGTGAGCAGGGTTACCTGACTTACGCAGAGGTCAACGACCACCTGCCGGAAGATATTTCTGATCCGGAGCAGGTGGAAGACATCATCCGCATGATTAACGACATGGGGATCAACGTATTCGAGGTTGCGCCAGATAAGGATTCTCTTATGCTGGCCGACGCCGACACCGACGAGGCAGCCGCTGAAGAAGCCGCTGCAGCGTTGGCTGCGGTTGAGACGGATATCGGCCGCACGACGGACCCGGTACGCATGTATATGCGTGAAATGGGTACCGTAGAATTGCTGACCCGCGAAGGCGAGATCGAAATCGCCAAACGCATCGAGGAAGGCATCCGTGAAGTGATGGGCGCTATCGCCCATTTCCCCGGCACTGTCGACAGCATTCTTGCCGAGTACACCCGTGTCACCACCGACGGTGGCCGTTTGGTTGAAGTCTTCAACGGCTATATCGACCCGGACGATGGTATCGCCCCGGCCGAAGCAGCCGCACCTGTCCCCACCACAGACGGCGACGCTGACAAAGACAGCGACGACGACAGTGATGACAGTGACAGTGACGAAGAGGAAGAAGAAGGCGACGGTGGTCCGGACCCTGAAGAGGCTCTGCGCCGCTTCACCGCGATTGGCGAAGCCCTTGAAGCCGCTAAGAAAGTACTGAAGAAGCATGGCCGCAACAGCAAGCAAGGCATTGCCGCGCTGAAAGAAATGGCCGAGCTGTTCATGCCAATCAAGCTGATACCCAAGCAGTACGAAGCGCTGGTTGTACGCGTTCGTAGCTCTCTTGAGCGCCTGCGCGCCCAAGAACGCGCGATCATGCAGCTCTGCGTTCGTGATGCACGGATGCCGCGTGCGGACTTCCTCAAGCTCTTCCCAGGCAACGAAGTTGACCAGGAATGGGCCGCTGGCCTAGCCAAAGGCAAAGCCAAGTACGCAGAAGCCATCGGCAACCTGCAAGGCGACATCCAGCGCTGCCAGCAAAAGCTTTCTGCCTTGGAAGCCGAGTGCGAGCTGACCCTGGCTGAAATCAAGGACATCAACCGTCGCATGTCGATCGGTGAGGCCAAGGCCCGCCGCGCGAAGAAAGAGATGGTTGAAGCCAACCTGCGCCTGGTGATCTCGATTGCCAAGAAGTACACCAATCGTGGCCTGCAGTTCCTCGACTTGATCCAGGAAGGCAACATCGGCTTGATGAAAGCGGTAGACAAGTTCGAATACCGTCGCGGCTACAAATTCTCGACTTATGCTACCTGGTGGATCCGTCAGGCGATCACTCGCTCGATCGCCGACCAGGCCCGCACCATCCGTATTCCGGTGCACATGATCGAGACGATCAACAAGCTCAACCGTATTTCCCGACAGATGTTGCAGGAAATGGGTCGCGAACCGACCCCGGAAGAGCTGGGCGAACGCATGGAAATGCCTGAGGACAAGATCCGCAAGGTATTGAAGATTGCTAAAGAGCCGATCTCCATGGAGACCCCGATCGGTGACGACGAAGACTCGCATCTGGGCGACTTCATCGAAGACTCGACCATGCAGTCGCCAATCGATGTTGCCACCGTAGAGAGCCTTAAAGAAGCGACTCGCGACGTACTCTCCGGCCTCACCGCACGTGAAGCCAAAGTACTGCGCATGCGCTTCGGCATCGACATGAATACCGACCACACCCTCGAGGAAGTTGGTAAACAGTTCGATGTAACGCGTGAGCGGATTCGTCAGATCGAAGCCAAGGCGCTGCGTAAGCTGCGCCACCCGACGAGAAGCGAACACCTGCGCTCCTTCCTCGACGAGTAACACCAAAACCCCCGGCCCTGCCGGGGGTTTTGCATTCTGGGCAACTACTCCAAACACCTAAGCACAACACCCCTCCTCGCCGTCCAGCACACGAGCTAACGCAAGCTCGCGCTTTCGGTCGACCTCCTTGGCGACTGGCGTTAATAGCAGCCAAACAGACATGGCGATCTCGCAACCACACCAATGGGACTGCATCACAAGCCTGCCAAACGCTAAGGCCTCAGTCAGGGGTAGAGGAAACTCGACCAGAGTGGGCGCTGAGGAGGTATGTGCGGGAACGGCATTCAGCTTCAGTGACGAGCAATAGAGTGACCCAAAAACCTTTTAGCGCAGAAAAGAAAAAGGCCAGCTCGAAGGCTGGCCTAACTCTTTGTTTTCTATGGTGGGCCCACACGGACTCGAACCGTGGACCAAAGGATTATGAGTTGCCTAGAAACGCTGCAAGCCCAGCGAAGTCGTGCGTAACCTAGCGTGTTGGCGCTGATGGAAAATTGACCCACCCTGCCGATTGAAATTTGACCCAGGGCGGATTGCTGATTTTGTTACCAG
>NZ_JAPPVG010000028.1:0-44407 GCF_028680365.1 Pseudomonas sp. MIL19
AACTGCTCGCCGGCTTCTGCTCCAGCCACCTGAAACAAGCCATCGTCCTGGCGGACGGGGTTTATGGAGCGCTTACGGATACGCTTGCTGTTAGTGGCTTTAGAACAGGTCTATCGGCGCAACTTCATCAGCGGGTAGCGGGCTGCCTGGGATGTAGGTGCCCGGCTCGAACTCACCTATGGGCGGCGGGGAGTCTTCGCTCTTGAAGAGTTCGAAGTAAGCGTTCGGGGTGTCCGGGGAGGCCGCGCGACCGCTGTGTGGGTCGATGCGCAGGGTCAGTATGCCTTTAGGCTCGGGCAGCACATGGCTGGGTTTGTCCTTCAGTGCCGCGCCCATGTAGCTCATCCAGATCGGCAGGGCCACGGTGCCGCCATATTCATTGCGGCCGAGGCTTTCCGGTTGGTCGAAACCGGCCCAGACCGTGGTGATGTAGTCCGCGTTATAGCCGGAAAACCAGCTGTCTTTCGACTCGTTGGTGGTGCCGGTCTTGCCCGCGAGGTCGTCACGACCGAGTGCCAGGGCTCGGCGGCCGGTGCCGCGCTTGATCACATCCTGGAGCAGGCTGGTCATGATGTAGGCCGTGCGCTCATCGATGACTTGCTCGGCAAGCACGGGCTCAACTGGCTGCGGTGTATCGCCTGCGCTGAGTTGTGCCGCGTTGTCCTGCTCGGTGCGCAGGGCAATACCCGCTGGCGACTGGGCTGGGTTAGCGTTGAACAGTTGCTTGCCATCACGGCCTTCAATCCGCTCAATCAAATACGGCTCGGTTTTGTAGCCGCCACTGGCGAAAACACTCCAACCCTCGGCGATTTCCATGGGCGTGAGGCTTGCCGTGCCCAGGGCCAGGGAAAGGTTGGGCGGTAGGTCTTTTTTCTCAAAACCGAAGCGCTCGATGTAGTTCAGGGTGCTGTCGATGCCGAGGTCTTGCAGTAGGCGAATAGAGACCAAGTTGCGTGAGCGATACAACGCTTCACGCAGGCGGATCGGGCCGAGGAAGGTGTTGTTGTCGTTCTTCGGACGCCAGGTCTGCGAGCGAGGGTCGTCGGCAAGCACGATCGGCGCATCGTTGATCAGGGAGGCTGCGGTGTAGCCGTTATCTAACGCTGCGCTGTAAACAAATGGCTTAAAGCTTGAGCCTGGTTGGCGCTTGGCCTGGGCGGCACGGTTGTAATTGCTCTGCTCGAAAGAAAAGCCGCCGACCAAGGCGCGAATTGCGCCGCTGTTAGGGTCTAACGAGACCAGAGCACTCTGCGCCGCGGGGAGTTGAACGAAGCGCAGGCTATCGTCTTCTTGGCGCTGCACGCGGATCAGGTCGCCGATCTGGCTAATATCCGCTGGCTGCTGTGGGCGCGGCCCGAGGCTGTTGGTATTAAGGAAGGGACGTGCCCATTTCATGCTGTCCCAGGTCACGACGTGCTCTTCGCCGTTACGAAGCAGGACCATGATGCCGCTCTTCTCAACGCTTGTAACAATGGCTGGGTCAAGACCGCCGAGCGATGACTGCTTGTTTAGTTCGCTCAGCCAATGTTCTTTGGTCATGCCCGGCAGGCGGCTTTCTGGGCCGCGATAGCCGTGGCGTTGATCGTAACTAATCAGTCCTTCACGGACTGCGCTATTAGCGGCCTGTTGCAGATCGCTGGGCACCGTGGTGGTGACGTTAAACCCCTCGGTGTATGCCTCGCTACCATAGCGGCCGACCATTTCAGCGCGCGCCATTTCAGCAATATAGGGGGCTGCCAGTTCGGGTGTCGCTACGTGGTAGCTGACATTGATCGGCTCGGCCAGCGCCTCTTCATAGCGCTGCTTGTCGATGCGTCCCAGGCTGTACATGCGTCCGAGAATCCAGTCGCGGCGCTCCATCGAGCGGGCCGGATTGACCAGCGGATTGAAGCGTGAAGGGGCTTTTGGCAGGCCGGCAATCATTGCCATTTGCGCAAGGCTGGTCTCGCGAATGGATTTTCCGTAATAAACCTGTGCGGCCGCTTCGATACCGTAGGCACGGTTGCCCAGGTAAATCTTGTTCACATAAAGTTCAAGGATTTCGTTTTTACTGAGCTCCCGCTCAATTTGTAGCGCAAGAAGTATCTCGTTGATCTTGCGTGAAAAACTTTTTTCGCTAGTGAGGAAAAAGTTCTTCGCCACCTGCATGGTAATGGTGCTTCCACCCGATTGAATCTGCCCGCTTTTCAAGATTTGCGTTGCAGCGCGCATCAGGCTGCTAAGGTCGACGCCATAATGGTTGGCAAAATTGTCGTCTTCGGCTGACAGCAATGCGCCGATGAAGTCTGGTGGGATATCCGCGAAGGCTATAGGTGAACGACGCATTTCACCGAATTCGGCAATCAGTTTGGCGTCGCTGCTGTAAATACGCAGGGGAATCTGCAGTTGAATGCTGCGCAACGATTCGACGGACGGTAGGCTGGGGCTAAGATAGAGGAAGGCCCCGCTGAAACTGAGTACCACCCCACAAAAAACGGCGAGGCAAGACCAGCAAAAAAAACGCAAAAGACGCATCAAGATTTTTGGATTTCCAGATAAAAGAACGAGTTAAGCGAAACATAAGGTTAAAAGAGAAAAACTGATCACATTATAAGCGGTTTTTTTGCCGGGTAGCCATTTGCGCTTCTGTCAAGACTGTTATTTAATGTGAAAAAACATAAATAGTCCGTAAGTCGCGGATGCCAATAGGAAATCGGTCGTGCTAGGGCTCTTCAATAAGAAAGCGAATACGCTACTCGGGATCGATATCAGTTCGACCTCCGTCAAGCTCCTCGAATTGAGCCGCTCCGGAAGCCGCTATAAGGTAGAGGCTTACGCAGTCGAGCCGCTCCCGCCAAACGCGGTCGTCGAAAAGAACATCGCCGATCTGGAGGGCGTTGGGCAGGCTCTTTCACGCGTGCTTGTTAAAGCCAAGAGCGGTGTGAAAACCGTGGCCGTGGCCGTAGCAGGGTCCGCAGTGATTACCAAAACCATCGAAATGGAAGCAGGGCTTTCTGATGATGAATTGGAAAATCAGCTGAAGATCGAAGCCGACCAGTACATCCCTTATCCATTGGAAGAAGTGGCGATCGACTTCGAAGTGCAGGGCGCATCTGCGCGCAATGCGGATCGTGTCGAGGTGTTGTTGGCCGCGTGTCGCAAAGAAAATGTTGAAGTCCGCGAGGCCGCTTTGGCACTTGCCGGCCTTACCGCCAAAGTGGTTGATGTCGAGGCTTATGCGCTTGAGCGTGCCTACAGCTTGCTGATTGATCAGCTTGGTGGCGGTCGTGATGAACTAACCGTTGCGGTTGTCGATATCGGCGCCACGATGACCACGCTCAGCGTTCTGCACAACGGTCGTACTATCTATACGCGTGAGCAGTTGTTCGGCGGCAAGCAGCTCACGGAGGAAATTCAGCGTCGCTACGGCCTATCCGTTGAAGAGGCGGGTCTCGCCAAGAAGCAAGGCGGATTGCCAGACGACTATGACAGCGAAGTGCTCCAGCCCTTCAAGGAGGCGGTGGTTCAGCAGGTAGCTCGCTCCCTGCAGTTCTTCTTCGCGGCAGGCCAATTCAACGATGTCGATTACATCCTGTTAGCCGGCGGCACTGCGTCAATTCCGGATCTCGATCGCTTGATCCAGCAGAAAATAGGCACCCAGACATTGGTTGCCAATCCATTCGCTGAGATGGCCTTGAGTGGCAAGGTTAATGCGGGTGCGCTCGCCAGTGATGCGCCTGCCTTGATGATTGCCTGTGGCCTGGCGATGAGGAGTTTCGACTAATGGCGCGGATTAACTTACTTCCATGGCGCGAGCAATTACGTGAAGAGCGTAAACAGCGCTTTTTAGTAACACTCGCTGGCGTGTTCATTGTTGCGGCCGGCGCTGTGTTTCTGGGTGACCAATACCTAAACAGTGCTATCGAGCAACAAACGGCTCGAAATGAATTCGTGCGCAAAGAAATTGCGGTTCTGGATGCTCGGATCAAAGAAATCAGTGAGCTGAAAACCCGTCGGCAGCAGCTTCTTGAGCGAATGAAGATTATTCAGGATCTGCAGGGCAATCGACCTATTATCGGACGTGTGTTTGATCAGCTGGTTCGAACGTTGCCAGACGGTGTGCATTTTACTGGCGTGAAAATGACAGCGAAAAATATCGCTATCGTGGGCGCTGCCGAATCAAACAATCGTGTATCAAATTTGATGCGTAATTTAGATGCGTCGGAGTGGTTGACTGCGCCAAACCTAACTGAGGTTAAATCTGTCACGGCAGGGGCGATTGATCAGGCTAATGTCTTTCAATTGAGTGTTCAGCAGACCCAGCCTGCGCTCGCAGCAGAGGAGGCTAAGCAATGAGTCTTAATGATTCCTTAGAAAGCCTGCGCCAGATTGATTTGAATGATCTTGACTTCAATAACGTTGGCTCATGGCCTGCTGCGGTAAAATTTATCGCAGGTGCGTTGTTGTTGGTGGTTGTCGTAGCCTTAGGCTACAACTTTCACCTTAAAGACTTGCAAGCCAGCCTAGAGAGTAAGCAGGCTGAAGAGCTTGTCCTGAAAGAGCAGTTTTCAAGTAAAGCGTTCCAGGCTGCAAACCTAGACGCTTATAAAGAGCAGATGCAAGAAATGGAGGTTTCATTTGGCGCGCTTTTGAAGCAGTTACCAAGTGATACGGAAGTTCCTGGTTTACTTGAAGACATAACGCGCACAGGCTTGGGAAGCGGTCTGGAATTTGAAGAGATCAAGCTTTTGCCCGAGGCGGCCCAGCAATTTTATATAGAACTCCCAATACAGATCACTGTTGTGGGTGCCTATCACGATCTAGCTACCTTCGTCAGTGGTGTTGCGAGTCTTCCACGAATTGTTACGCTGCATGACTTTGATCTTGTCCCGGCTAACGACAGTGGCTCATCTAAGTTGCGCATGAGCATATTGGCCAAGACTTATCGTTATAACGATAAGGGGGGAGTGCAGTGAGGTTTCTTAAGCCTGTATTGGCCTTGTCATTTCTGATCGTCTCTGGCTGTGATAGCCACGGCAATTTTTCTGATCTTCAAGCTTACATGGATGAAGTGCGTGCTCGTCCTAAGGGTGAGATTGAGCCATTACCCACATTTCAACCCTATGAAAGTTTTACCTATAGTGCTGCTGCCCTAAGAAGTCCGTTTCAACCCCCAGTTAAGCTGGAGATGGCTGAGAGGCAAAAGGGTTCCAAGGATGTGAAACCTGATGAGGCACGCAAAAAACAGTTTCTAGAAGGCTTTAATATAGAAACTTTTATTATGGTCGGTACCTTAGCGAATGATTCCGGCGCTTTTGCCCTCGTGAGTGGTGCAGGTGGCGTTCATCGGGTTCGAGTCGGTGATTATCTGGGTCGTAACCATGGGCGAATAATTGCCATAGACGAATCAAGAGTTGATGTAATTGAAATCGTTCCGGATGGCGAGGGTGGTTGGTTAGAGCGGCCGCGCAGCTTGTCCCTTAAGGAGCGCTCTTAAACAGAGCGGAGTGACTATGAAAAAAAATAACCGATCTGCTCAGTGGAATATGATCATGAACATATCCCCCTCTTTTTTAGGGCTTTCACTCCTGGCGGCGCTTTTTTCGCCCTCCTTAATGGCTGCTGACCTACAAACGCTTGATGTTTCTGCGTTACCCGGAGATCGTGTCGAATTAAAGCTAACATTTGACGAGCCTGTGCTCGCTCCACGAGGCTATACCATCGAGCAGCCAGCGCGTATTGCGCTTGATTTGCCGGGGGTTTCTAACAAGCTCGGTGCAAAGACCAGAGAGCTCGGCGTAGGTAATGCGCGCAGTGTCACTGTTGTTGAGGCAAAAGACCGAACGCGACTGATCATAAACCTGACCAGCCTGTCTCCATATAGCACCCGTTCCGAGGGGAGCAGCATTTTTGTGGTGGTGGGGGAAGGGAGTGTTAATGCTGCGTCTAATGCTCAGCCGGCTCCGACTGCGCCAGTTGCGACTGCTAAAAAATATGTGCCTCAGTCCAACGCTATTAGCAATATTGACTTTCAGCGCGGAGAACTAGGCGAGGGTAATGTTGTTATTACCTTGTCCGATGCCTCTGTCAGTCCCGATATACAAGACCAAGGCGGCAAAATTCGCTTGGATTTTGCCGGTACGCAATTACCTGAGTCGCTCAGGGTAAAACTAGATGTGAAAGATTTTGCAACTCCCGTTCAGTTTGTTAGTGCGACAGGTACCGCCAATAAGGCAAGTATTCTTATTGAGCCGTCGGGCGTCTATGACTACCTAGCTTACCAGGCGGATAATAAGCTCACTATCAGTGTGAAGCCATTGACCCAAGAGCAAGCTGAGCAGCGTAAGGCGGATAGCTTCTCTTACACGGGTGAAAAGCTTTCTCTTAACTTCCAAGATATCGATGTTCGTTCTGTCTTGCAGTTGATTGCAGACTTTACCGACCTGAATTTGGTTGCCAGTGACACGGTTGCAGGAAATATTACCTTGCGCCTGCAAAACGTACCGTGGGATCAGGCTCTCGACCTTGTGCTCAAAACCAAAGGTCTGGATAAGCGGAAAGTTGGTAATGTTTTGCTGGTTGCTCCGGCTGACGAGATAGCCGCGCGTGAGCGCCAAGAGCTTGAATCAAAGAAGCAGGTTGCAGAGCTTGCACCTTTGCGTCGTGAGCTCATTCAAGTGAATTACGCCAAAGCTTCTGATATGGCTCAGCTCTTTCAGTCTGTTACCAGTGCTGATGGTGCTGTGGCTGATCGTGGTTCAGTGACTGTTGATGATCGGACCAACAGTATTATTGCCTACCAAACCCAGGAGCGACTTGATGAATTACGTAGGATTATTGCACAGCTAGATGTGGCGGTGCGCCAGGTAATGATCGAGGCTCGCATTGTTGAGGCCAACGTTGATTACGACAAAGCCTTGGGTGTGCGCTGGGGTGGTGCGGCCACGCGTGGGAACTGGAGTGCATACGGTAAAGATGGCGCCCAATCGTTTAATGATGATGGTCAGCGGCTTTTGCCGGGTACAGATACCTTTGGTGATTACACTCTTGAGGATGGCGTAGCGCCTGTTCCATTTGTCGATATGGGCGTGTTGGGGAGCACATCGGGTATCGGTATTGGCTTCTTGACCGATAATATTGTTCTAGATCTTCAGCTGTCCGCGATGGAAAAAACCGGTAACGGTGAGATTATTTCGCAGCCGAAAGTTGTGACCTCTGACAAGGAAACGGCCAAGATCCTCAAGGGCTCCGAGATTCCTTATCAAGAGGCAAGCTCCAGCGGTGCAAGCACAACCTCATTTAAAGAGGCGGCCCTGTCCCTAGAAGTTACGCCACAAATTACCCCGGATAATCGAATTATCATGGAAGTTAAGGTTACCAAAGATGCGCCGGACTTTGCCCGTGCGCTGAATGGTGTGCCGCCGATTAACAAGAACGAAGTTAACGCCAAGGTTCTCGTGAGCGATGGCGAAACAATTGTCCTTGGTGGTGTGTTCTCAAATACTCAAACTAAAGGTGTCGAGAAGGTGCCTTTCCTCGGTGATCTGCCTTACTTGGGCCGTCTGTTCCGTCGCGATATTGTTCAGGATAATAAATCGGAACTCTTGGTGTTCCTCACACCGCGCATCATGAACAACCAAGCTATTGCGGTGAGTCGTTGATCTAGTGCGTAATTTGATCCTCGTTGGCCCGATGGGTGCTGGTAAAAGCACCATCGGGCGCTTGCTTGCCAAAGAGTTGCGCTTGCCGTTCAAAGACTCTGATAAAGAGATTGAGCAGCGTACGGGTGCGGATATTCCCTGGATTTTTGATGTGGAAGGTGAGCAGGGTTTCCGTGAGCGTGAGCAGGCGGTAATCGAAGAGCTTTGTGATGTAGAGGGTATGGTCTTGGCGACGGGGGGCGGGGCGGTAATGCGCGCTGAAAATCGTCTTGCCTTGAGGCGCGGTGGTCATGTGGTTTATCTGCATGCTTCTGTTGAACAGCAGGTAGACCGAACCTCGCGTGACCGTAATCGTCCGCTATTGCGCGCTGCAGATCCCGGCAAAATATTAGCTGAGCTGTTCGCGCTGCGTGATCCGCTTTACCGCGAAATTGCCGATGTGGTGGTCGAAACTGACGAGCGTCCGCCGCGGCTGGTGGTGCAAGAGATCCTTGAGCGTCTCGAGGCGCTTTCTCCCCGTTAAAGCGCAGGCTGAACTGCGCTATTCTAGGTCCCTTTATAGCTTGGGGGCTTTATGCAGACTCTTCATGTCGATCTTGGTGAACGCAGCTACCCGATCTATATCGGGGCTGAGATGTTGGCTCGTGGTGATTTGCTGGCAGCGCACATCATTGGTCGGCAAGTTGCGATAGTCACGAATGAGACCGTTGCTCCTTTGTATCTGGCTGCACTTGAGCGTTCGCTCGCCGATCGCGTGATTGCCACGGTGGTTTTGCCCGATGGTGAAAGCTATAAAACTTGGGAAACCCTGCAGCTAATTTTTGATGGCTTGCTGGGCGCGCGGCATGATCGAGGTACTACGGTAATTGCCTTGGGTGGCGGTGTAATTGGCGATATGGCGGGGTTTGCGGCTGCTTGCTACCAGCGCGGCGTTAACTTTATCCAAGTGCCCACCACGCTGTTATCGCAGGTCGACTCATCCGTGGGAGGTAAAACCGGCATTAACCATCCGCTGGGCAAAAATATGGTGGGAGCTTTCTACCAGCCTCAAGCGGTGTTGATCGACACCAATACCCTGACCACCTTGCCTGCTCGCGAGCTGTCTGCGGGATTAGCTGAGGTGATCAAGTACGGCTTGATCTGCGACGAATCATTCTTGTCCTGGCTGGAGGTGCATATGCCTGACCTGCGTGCCCTTGATCAGGCGGCGCTGACTACGGCGATTGCCCATTCGTGCGCTGCAAAAGCGCGCGTTGTGGCGGCTGATGAGCGTGAGTCTGGGGTGCGTGCGACATTGAATCTGGGGCATACCTTTGGTCATGCCATTGAGACGCACCAGGGGTATGGTGTCTGGCTGCATGGTGAGGCGGTTGCGGCGGGTACAGTGATGGCGCTGGATATGTCCGAGCGCCTGGGCTGGATTACACAGGCCGAACGTGAGCGTGCCGTTCGCTTGTTTATCGCTGCGGGCTTGCCGGTTGTTCCGCCTGAGGATATGACTCCTGAGGACTTTATGGCGCATATGGCGGTCGACAAGAAGGTGCTTGATGGCAAGTTGCGGTTGGTCCTATTGCGCGGCTTGGGGCAGGCGACTGTGACGGGTGATTTCCCCCGCGAAATTTTGAATGCCACGCTGAATGCAGACTATGCGGCGCAGCTGGCTCAGCTTAAAAAATAACGAGTACCCCATGACAAGTTTGCATGCTGACGAGGCGTTTCTCGACCATTACCAGTTCACTCACGATCCCTTTGCTTCGCGGGTTCCGGGGTTTAAGTTCTTTCCGGCGCAGCGTAAGCCTGTGCTGGGGCAGTTGCACCATCTAGCACGCTACAGCCAATTGTTGTTGGTGGTTAGCGGTCCGGAGGGCAGCGGTAAAACGCTGCTGCGCCAGGCGCTGGTGGCGAGCACCAACAAGCAGGCGGTGCAGAGTGTGGTGGTGTCTGCTAAGGGCGCGTCTGACCCCGCAAGCATTTTGCGTCAGGTCGCGCAGGGTATTCAGGTGCAGCGCCCGGAGTTGTCGGCGATTCTTGCTCAGGTCGGGCAGTTGGCGCTAACTGGGCAGGAAGTTTACGTACTGGTTGATGATGCTGAGGAGCTTAGTGATGCTGCGCTGAGCGCTCTGTTAGGTCTCGCTGCGGGTAGCGCAGAGGGACGTCCGCATGTGTTTCTGTTTGCCGAGACGCAGTTACTGTCGCGTCTTGAGCCGTTGGCGGAAGGCGAAGAATGTTTTCATGTCATTGAGTTGCAACCTTACAGCGAGGACGAAACACGTGAGTACCTAGCTCAGCGCCTTGAGGGGGCGGCGCAGGGTATTGAGGTGCTCAGTGACGATCAGGTCGCTGAGATTTACGCGCAGTCTGAAGGTTGGCCAGGGTTAATCAATCAGGTTGCGCGGGAGTCGTTGGTTGAGGCAATGCTGGCGCAGCGCAGTGCCGCAAGCCGCGGTGGGTTTTCTTTTAGCTTGCCTCGCAAGCATCTGCTCGCTCTCTGTGTGGTTGCTATCGGGGTTCTGGCTGCTTGGTTTATGCAGGGGCGGGTCGATAAAGATGTTACTGCGCCGACCATTGCGCAGTTGCCTCTTGGTGAGGCGGCACCTCCTGCGGTGGTTGCGCCGGCTGCTACTGAGGCGGTTGCACCTGCGATCCAGTTTGAGGGCGCAAGTCAGCCATTGCCGCTGCCTCTGGTGGGCGAGGCGCAGCCTGTTATTCGTGAGCCTTTAGCGCAAGCTGCAGGCTTGAGTGGTGCGGAAGAGGCCGAGGGCGTTTCGGATACTGCGAGCATTGCAATGGAGCCTGCGCCTGTAGAAGTGGCGAGCGTTGCAGTTGCGCCTGTGGTTGCTGAAGTGGCGAAGGCTGCTCCGCCAGTGGCGCCACCTGCAGCGCCTGCAATCATCAAGCCGGTTGCGCCTAAAACTGCTGTGGTGCCTGCTCCTGCTAAGCCGGTTGCCGCTGGTGGATGGTATGCCACTCAGGCGGGCTCGCGCTTTACCTTGCAGATACTCGGCGCTCGTTCGGAAAGCGCTGCTCAAGCGTTTGTAAAAGCCAATGGTGCGGATTACCACTATTTCAAGAAGCAGCATCAGGGTAAGCCGCTTTATGTGGTGACCTATGGCAGCTTCAGTAGCCGAGACGCGGCGCAGGCGGCCTTGCGCGCTTTGCCGGCCAAGGTTCAGGCGGGTAAGCCGTGGCCGCGCAACTTCGCCGGCATCCAGCAGGAGATTGCTCAGGCGCGTTGATATAGAGCTGACCCGCTGGTCGATAGCACGACCTTGCGGTCTTATCCTTCGCTTTAGCGACATAAGCTTTCATATTTTCGCCAGCTGGGTTTGTGGCGGCCTGAGTGGATATGTACAATGGCTGCCCTTTCGCCTGCGCAAAGCTGGTGCTTTGCCCTGCGCGCACGGTAAGTTATTGAATTAGAAAGTAATTGCCTTGCAAAAGGCCGTCTGGTGAGAGTCCCTATGAAAGCAGGTTTGTACCGTCCTGATGAGTTCAAGGATAACTGCGGCTTCGGCCTAATCGCCCACATGCAGGGTGAGGCTAGCCATCACCTGCTGCAGACCGCGATTGAAGCCCTGACATGCATGACCCACCGTGGCGGCATCAATGCCGACGGTAAAACCGGTGACGGTTGCGGTTTGCTGATCCAGAAGCCTGATGCTTTCCTGCGGGCCATGGCCCAGCAGCATTTTGCCGCCGAACTGCCCAAGCAGTACGCCGTCGGTATGGTGTTCCTCAACCAAGACCCGGTGAAAGCCGAGGCTGCACGCGAGAACATGAATCGCGAGATTCTCGCGGCCGGCCTGAGTCTGGTTGGCTGGCGCAAAGTGCCGATCGATACCAGCGTGCTCGGGCGTCTTGCCCTTGAGCGCCTGCCGCAGATCGAGCAGGTGTTTATCGGTGGTGAAGGCCTGTCCGACCAGGAATTCGCGATCAAACTGTTCAGTGCCCGTCGTCGTTCGTCGGTGGCCAACGCCGCGGACAGCGATCACTACATCTGCAGCTTTTCGCACAAGACCATCATCTACAAAGGCCTGATGATGCCGGCCGATCTGCAGCAGTTTTACCCGGATCTGGGTGACGAGCGTCTGCAGACCGCCATTTGCGTATTCCACCAGCGCTTCTCGACCAATACCCTGCCGAAGTGGCCGCTGGCTCAGCCGTTCCGCTTTCTCGCGCACAACGGTGAAATCAACACTATCACCGGTAACCGCAACTGGGCGCAGGCACGCCGCCTGAAGTTCGCCAACGATCAGATCTTTGATCTGGACGATCTCGGCCCTCTGGTTAACCGCGTGGGTTCAGACTCTTCGAGCATGGACAACATGCTGGAGCTGATGGTCACCGGTGGTATCGACCTGTTCCGTGGCGTACGCATGCTGATTCCGCCAGCCTGGCAGAACGTCGAGACCATGGACGCCGACCTGCGCGCTTTCTACGAATATAACTCCATGCACATGGAACCCTGGGATGGTCCGGCCGGTGTAGTACTCACCGACGGTCGTCATGCGGTGTGCCTGCTCGACCGTAATGGTCTGCGCCCGGCGCGCTGGGTCACCACCAAGAATGGCTACATAACCCTGGCCTCTGAAATTGGTGTGTGGAACTACCAGCCTGAAGATGTGCTTGCCAAGGGCCGCGTTGGTCCGGGGCAGATCCTGGCGGTGGACACTGAAACCGGGCAGATTCTCGGCAGTGACGACATCGACAACCGCTTGAAGTCGCGCCACCCCTACAAGCAGTGGATGCGCAAGAGCGCTCAGCGCATTCGCGCGACCCTGGAAGACCGTGACCACGGCTCGGCGTTCTACGACCAGAACCAGCTCAAGCAGTACATGAAGATGTACCAGGTCACCTTTGAGGAGCGTGACCAAGTGCTGCGCCCGCTGGGTGAGCAAGGCCAGGAAGCAGTCGGTTCGATGGGTGACGATACGCCGATGGCTGTGCTCAGCCAGCGCGTGCGTTCGCCGTACGACTACTTCCGCCAGCAGTTCGCCCAAGTCACCAACCCGCCGATCGACCCGCTGCGTGAAGCCATCGTCATGTCGCTGGAGATCTGCCTCGGTGCCGAGCGCAATATCTTCGAAGAGTCGCCCGAGCACGCTGCACGGGTGATTCTCAGCAGCCCGGTGATCTCGCCGGCCAAGTGGCGCGCCTTGATGAACCTGGATCGTCCGGGTTTTGAGCGCCATTTGATCGACATGAATTATGACGAGTCGATGGGGCTGGAAGCCGCTGTGCGCAACATGGCCGACCAGGCTGAAGAAGCCGTGCGCGCCGGTAAGGTGCTGCTGGTCCTGTCTGACCGCCATATCGCGCCGGGCAAGCTGCCCGCTCACGCCTCCCTGGTTACCGGTGCGATTCACCACCGTTTGACCGAGAAAGGCCTGCGTTGCGATTGCAACATTTTGGTTGAAACCGCCACTGCCCGTGACCCGCACCACTATGCGGTGCTGCTCGGTTTCGGCGCGTCAGCGGTGTATCCGTTCCTCGCCTACGAAGTGCTGGGTGATCTGATTCGCACCGGCGAAGTGCTGGGCGATCTGTATGAAGTCTTCAAGTACTACCGCAAAGGCATCTCCAAAGGCCTGCTGAAGATCCTCTCGAAGATGGGCATCTCCACGGTCGCCTCGTACCGCGGCGCACAACTGTTTGAGGCGGTCGGCCTGGCCGATGATGTCACCGAGCTGTGCTTCCGGGGTGTGGCCAGCCGCATCAAGGGCGCGCGCTTTGTCGATATCGAAGCCGAGCAGAAGTTGCTGGCGGTTGAAGCGTGGAATGCACGCAAGTCGATCCAGCAAGGTGGTTTGCTCAAGTTTGTCTATGGCGGTGAATACCACGCCTATAACCCGGATGTAGTGAACACCTTGCAGGCGGCAGTGCAGCAGGGCAGCTACGAGAAGTTCAAGGAATACACCACGCTGGTGGATACCCGTCCGGTGTCGATGCTGCGCGACTTGCTGCAGTTGAAACTGGCCGACCAGCCGTTGCCGCTGGATCAGGTTGAGCCGCTGGGTGAGATTCTCAAACGCTTCGACTCCGCTGGTATTTCTCTGGGCGCGCTGTCGCCGGAAGCCCACGAAGCCATTGCCGAAGCGATGAACCGCCTGGGTGCGCGTTCCAACTCCGGTGAGGGCGGTGAAGACCCGGCCCGTTACGGCACCGTGCGCAGCTCGAAAATCAAGCAAGTGGCCACTGGTCGTTTCGGCGTCACGCCGGAATACCTGGTCAACGCCGAAGTGCTGCAGATCAAAGTGGCCCAGGGCGCCAAGCCTGGCGAGGGCGGTCAGCTGCCGGGTGGTAAGGTCAACGGCCTGATCGCTAAACTGCGTTATGCGGTGCCGGGTGTGACCCTGATTTCGCCGCCGCCGCACCACGACATCTACTCGATCGAAGACCTGGCGCAGCTGATCTATGACCTCAAGCAGGTCAACCCGGCTGCTCTGGTATCGGTCAAGCTGGTCGCGGAAGCCGGTGTCGGCACCATCGCCGCCGGTGTGGCCAAGGCTTATGCCGACCTGATCACCATCTCCGGTTATGACGGTGGTACCGGTGCATCGCCGCTGACCTCGATCAAATACGCCGGCGCGCCGTGGGAACTCGGCCTGGCCGAAACCCACCAGACCCTGCGCGGCAACGACCTGCGCGGCAAGGTGCGGGTACAGACCGACGGCGGCCTGAAAACAGGCCTCGACGTGATCAAGGCTGCCATTCTCGGTGCCGAAAGCTTCGGCTTCGGTACTGCGCCGATGATCGCCTTGGGTTGTAAGTACCTGCGTATTTGTCACCTGAACAACTGCGCAACCGGCGTGGCGACGCAGAACGACAAGCTACGCAAGGATCACTTCATCGGCACTGTCGAAATGGTGATGAACTTCTTCACTTTTGTGGCCGAAGAAACCCGTGAGTGGCTGGCCAAGCTCGGTGTGCGCAGCCTAGAAGAGCTGATCGGGCGCACCGATCTGCTCGACATGCTGCCGGGTGAAACCGACAAACAGCAGCATCTGGACCTGACGCCGCTGCTGGGCAGCGACCACATTCCAGCGGACAAGCCGCAGTTCTGCCAGGTTGATCGCAATCCACCCTTCGACGAAGGCCTGCTGGCCGAGAAGATGGTCGAGATGGCTAAGCCGGCGATTGATGCCGCGAGCGGTGCCGAGTTCGACCTGGATATCTGCAACTGCGACCGCTCCATTGGTGCCCGCGTATCTGGGGAAATCGCCCGCGTACACGGCAACCAGGGCATGGCTAAAGCGCCGATCACCTTCCGCTTCAAGGGCACTGCGGGCCAGAGCTTCGGTGTGTGGAACGCCGGTGGTCTGAACCTGTACCTAGAAGGCGACGCCAACGACTACGTCGGCAAGGGCATGACTGGCGGCAAGCTGGTGATCACCCCGCCGCAAGGCAGCCCGTTCAAGACCCAGGACAGCGCCATTATCGGCAACACCTGCCTGTACGGCGCCACTGGCGGCAAGCTGTTTGCGGCCGGTACTGCAGGCGAGCGTTTCGCCGTGCGTAACTCCGGTGCGCACACCGTGGTTGAAGGCACCGGTGACCACTGCTGCGAATACATGACCGGCGGCTTTGTCTGCGTGCTGGGCAAGACCGGCTACAACTTCGGTTCGGGTATGACCGGTGGTTTCGCCTATGTGCTTGACCAAGACAACAGCTTCTACGACCGGGTGAACCACGAGCTGGTGGAGATTCAGCGGATCAGTAACGAGGCGATGGAAGCCTACCGCACTCACCTGCAGCAGGTGCTGACGGAGTATGTGCAAGAAACATCGAGCGAGTGGGGCATCAACCTGCTGGAAAACCTGGACGACTACCTGCGCAAGTTCTGGCTGGTCAAGCCGAAGGCGGCAAGCCTGAAGTCGTTGCTCTCCAGCACCCGTGCCAACCCGCAATAAGAATGCGCCTGAAGTGGTTTGATGAGGTATTGCAATGACTGAACGTCTGAATAACGACTTCCAGTTCATCGAAGTCGGGCGCAAAGACCCGAAGAAGAAACTGTTGCGTCAGCGTAAGAAAGAGTTCGTCGAGATCTACGACAACTTTAAGCCGGCGCATGCGGCAGACCAGGCGCATCGCTGCCTGGGCTGCGGCAACCCGTATTGCGAGTGGAAGTGCCCGGTGCACAACTTCATTCCCAACTGGCTGAAGCTGGTGTCCGAGGGCAACATCCTCGCGGCTGCCGAACTGAGCCACCAGACCAACACCCTGCCGGAAGTCTGCGGTCGGGTGTGTCCGCAGGACCGTCTGTGCGAGGGTGCTTGTACCCTCAACGACGGCTTCGGCGCGGTGACTATCGGTTCGGTGGAGAAGTACATCACCGACACGGCTTTCGCCATGGGCTGGCGTCCGGACATGTCCGGCGTTGTGCCAACCGGCAAGCGCGTGGCAGTGATCGGTTCCGGCCCCGCCGGCCTGGGCTGCGCCGACGTGCTGGTGCGCAATGGTGTGACGCCGGTGGTGTTCGACAAGAACCCAGAAATCGGCGGCCTGCTGACCTTCGGTATCCCCGAGTTCAAGCTGGAAAAGACCGTCCTCAGCCATCGCCGCGAAGTCTTTACCGGCATGGGTGTCGAGTTCCGCCTGAACACCGAAATCGGCAAAGACATCAGCATGCAGCAGTTGCTGGATGAGTACGATGCCGTGTTTATGGGCATGGGCACCTACACCTACATGAAGGGCGGCTTCCCTGGTGAAGACCTGCCGGGTGTGCACGACGCGCTGGACTTCCTGATCGCCAACGTCAACCGCAACCTCGGTTTCGAGAAGTCGCCGGAAGACTTTATCGACATGAAGGGCAAGCGCATCGTCGTGCTCGGCGGTGGTGACACGGCGATGGACTGCAACCGCACCTCGATTCGCCAGGGCGCCAAGTCGGTGACCTGCGCCTATCGCCGCGACGAAGAAAACATGCCGGGCTCGCGCAAGGAAGTGAAGAACGCCAAAGAAGAGGGCGTGAAGTTCCTCTTTAACCGTCAGCCTATCGCCATTGTGGGTGAGGACAAGGTCGAAGGCGTGAAGGTGGTCGAGACCCGTCTCGGCGAGCCGGATGCCCGTGGCCGTCGCAGCCCCGAGCCGATTCCCGGTTCCGAGGAAATCATCCCGGCGGAAGCCGTGCTGATCGCCTTCGGTTTTCGTCCAAGCCCGGCCGCCTGGTTCAGCGATTTCACCATCGACACTGACAGTCAGGGCCGTGTGGTGGCGCCGGAGCAGAGCCAGTTCAAGCACCAGACCAGCAACCCGAAGATATTCGCCGGTGGCGACATGGTCCGCGGTTCTGATCTGGTGGTGACGGCGATCTTCGAAGGGCGTAACGCTGCAGAAGGCATCCTCGACTACCTCGGCGTTTAATTACCGAGCAGTGAGGTTGCAATAAACAAAGCCAGCCCTAGGGCTGGCTTTGTCGTTTCTGCTTGCAGTGCCACTGGCGCGCAAGTCGCGGGCTGTTGCGCCGATTTAGTTGCTGGGTGCGGCCCTAAAACCTACGGCGCGCTCGCGGCGGGTGCTCCATACCGCGCCAGCCACCAGTACGACCAGGGTAATGGCCAATGCGGCGGACGACCCCACCGTGCCGAAGCCCAGGCCGCCGTGATCCAGCGGTTTGCTGAGGAAGTCACCGAGGGTCGCGCCGAATGGCCGGGTCAGCACAAACGCCAGCCAGAACAACACGACGTGCGAGATGCGGGTGACGTACTTAGCGGCCACCACTGCAGTGATCAGGCTGCCAATCAACAGTGCGCCGCCGGCAAAACCCAGGCCCGAGTCGTCGGCCAGGTAATCACCCAGCGCAGTGCCCAGGGTGTTGGAAAACAGAATCGCCATCCAGTAGAACAGCTCACCTCGACGGCTCTCGATATGGTCGACAGAAAGGGATTTTTCGCTCAGGTACCAAATGGCGAAAATCGAAATCAATAACGTCACCAGCAACGCCGAACCGGTGGCGTAGCCCAGGCCCAGGGTGCGGTCCATAAAGTCGGAGATGGTGGTGCCGGCGGTGCTGGTGGCCAGAATCACCGTCCAATACAGCGCCGGGTTGTAGCTGCGCGCCCTTAGCTGGCCGATCAGGGTGAGGAGAAACAGGCTGATAAGAATCAGTGAGCTTATGGCATAGCCGACATCCAGCGTCATGGGCAGTAAATCCCCGGCGGTTTCGCCCAGGGTGGTGGCACAAATCTTCATCACCCAGAAGCTCAGGGTGATGGCAGGCAGTTTGTTCATCGGCGCAATCCGTCAGGCAAGGGAGGAGGGGGAAGACGGTTGCCAAAGTAGAGACGCGGGTGTGAAAAAGACGTTAAGAACTCATCAGCGACTCGTTATTTATCGCATCACTTGGGCTATTTCGCCGGCCCCCGGCGAGGCAAATCGTCGCAATAGATAAAAGGCACGGTAGCCCGCCGTGCCTTTTGTTATGTGCTTTGCGACAATGGCGCATCTTTTTGCCTTTGGGCGGTGAACGGCCTCGTATAGCGGCGCGTTGATCGTGCAAGGTGCTCACACTTTTTTCGGATGCCACCATGACCGTCTTGAAGAACGACCGTTTCCTTCGTGCCCTGCTCAAGCAACCTGTCGACGTCACCCCGGTGTGGATGATGCGTCAGGCCGGTCGTTACCTGCCCGAGTACCGCGCCACCCGCGCCAAGGCGGGTAATTTCGTCAAACTGATGAAGAACCCCGAGTTGGCCTGCGAGGTCACGCTGCAGCCGCTGGATCGTTACCCGCAGCTGGACGCGGCGATTCTCTTCTCCGACATCCTGACCATTCCCGACGCCATGGGCCAAGGCCTGTATTTTGAAACCGGCGAAGGCCCGCGTTTCAACAAAGTCATCAGCTCCATGGCTGATATCGAAGCGCTGCCGATCCCTGATCCCGAGCAAGACCTGGGCTATGTGATGGACGCCGTGCGCACTATTCGCCGTGAGCTGAATGGCCGCGTGCCGTTGATCGGCTTCTCCGGCAGCCCCTGGACCCTGGCCACCTACATGGTCGAAGGTGGCTCCTCGAAGGACTTCCGCAAGTCCAAGGCCATGCTCTACGACAACCCGCAGGCCATGCATGCGTTGCTCGACAAGCTGGCACAGTCGGTTACCGCCTACCTTAACGGCCAGATCAAGGCCGGTGCGCAAGCGGTGCAAATCTTCGATTCCTGGGGTGGTTCGCTGTCGGCAGCAGCCTATCAGGAGTTTTCCCTGGCCTATATGCAGAAGATCGTCGACGGTTTGATTCGCGAACACGACGGTCGTCGCGTGCCGGTAATCCTGTTCACCAAAGGCGGCGGCCTGTGGTTGGAATCTATGGCCGAGACAGGTGCTGAAGCGCTGGGCCTGGACTGGACCTGTGACATCGGCAGCGCCCGCGCCCGCGTCGGCGACAAGGTGGCCTTGCAGGGCAACATGGACCCGAGCGTGTTGTACGCCAACCCGGCGGCGATTCGCGCCGAAGTCGGGCGCATCTTGGCGTCGTACGGCCATGGTAGCGGTCAGGTGTTCAACCTCGGCCACGGCATCACCCCAGAAGTCGACCCGGCGCATGCCGGTGCGTTCTTCGAAGCGGTGCATGAGTTGTCGGCGCAATACCACGCGTAGATGTATAAAAAGGGCCGCACTTGCGGCCCTTTTGCATTGTGTGGGTTGGCGATGGTCTGGCCGTTCTCCTCCTCGGCGGGCCTGAGGGTTTGCATTTACTCTGCGCAGCAACGCATGGGATGAATGCCTAGCTCTAGTTGGCGCCTGTGCATAGAATCGATCAGTCTGCTATCAGGGAGGTATTTTATGCGGCGCGTAATTTTCAATCAGAAGGGCGGTGTGGGTAAGTCCAGCATTGCCTGCAACCTGGCCGCCGTCAGCGCTTCCCAGGGCTATCGCACGCTGTTGATCGACCTGGATGCCCAGGCCAACTCGACGCATTACCTCACCGGTTTGACCGGCGATGAGATTCCTATGGGGATCGCCGAGTTCTTCAAGAACACTCTGTCGTCCGCGCCCTTCGGCAAGAAAGGCCGGGTTGATATCTACGAAACGCCGTTCGACAACCTGCATGTGGTCACCGCCACCGCTGAGCTGGCTGACCTGCAGCCCAAGCTTGAGCAGAAACACAAGATCAACAAGCTGCGCAAATTGCTCGATGAGCTGGGTGAGGATTACGAGCGCATCTACCTGGATACCCCGCCCGCACTGAATTTTTACACCGTTTCGGCGTTGATCGCGGCCGACCGGGTGCTGATTCCCTTTGACTGCGACAGCTTCTCGCGTCAGGCGCTGTATGGCTTATTGCGGGAAATTGAAGAGCTTAAGGAAGACCACAATGAAGGGCTTGAGGTTGAAGGTATCGTGGTCAACCAATTCCAGCCGCGCGCGACCTTGCCGCAGCAACTGCTCGATGAGTTGGTCGCCGAGGGCTTACCGGTGTTGCCGGTCAATCTGATGAGTTCGGTGAAGATGCGCGAGTCGCACCAGGCCTGCATGCCGCTGGTTTATCTGGATCGCAACCACAAGCTGACCCAGCAGTTTGTCGAGTTGCATGACCTGCTCAATGCCCGCTGATCGTAACCCACCAATAAAAAAGCTGCCTAGGCAGCTTTTTTATTGGTGGGTTACGCTTCTGCGCAGCAAACTCACCCTACCGCACCACGTAGATATCGCAGGGTGCCTTGTGCAGGAAGTGCTGCGCCAGGCTGCCGAGCAGGGCTTGCGACAGTGCGCTGCGGCCGTGGCTGCCGAGCACCAGTAGTTCGCTATCGGTACTTTTCAGGTGAGCTTGCAGGCAGCGCAGAATGCCGCCTTGTTCTACTGAATGAGTCAGCGTCGGGCCCTTGTCTGGCAGGTTTTGCGCTTCATCTTCCAGCAACTGGTTGATCAGGGCTTTCTGCGTGTCCAGTTGCGCCTCAACCTGCTTGGCTGTGCCCTTGTCAGGCTCAAACACGTGCAAGGCATGCAGCTCAGCGGTTTCGGGCAGCAGCCGATAGGCCTGGCCGAGCGCGCTGCAGGCGCAGAGCGAGAAGTCGATGGCCGCCAGAGCGCGTTTATACGGGCTGGAATCATTGCGTGCGACCAACAGCAACGGCACGGGACAGTTGCGGGCGATGCGGTCGAGGCTAGTGCCGGAGAAGAAATCGTGGCGCTGGTGGTGGGCGCCGAGGACCAGCAGGTCGCAACCCAGTTCATTAAGCTGCTGCAGCACAGTGTCCGAGGGCTTGCTGCCACTGCGGATCAGCAGTTGCGTGCCGGCCGGTGCATAGGTGGTGAGGCTGCGGTCCAGAGCCTGTTTGGCCTGGTCATGCTCCTGGCTGCTTTTGCTCGGGTCAAGCACATGCAGCAGGGTCAGTTTGGCGTTGAACTGTTTGGCCAGTTGCGCGGCGCGGCACAGCGCCATATCGGCGGTGTCGCGCAGGTCGTGAGCAATGAGGATATGACTGGGCATGGTCGGCACTCTCCTGCCGATGCATGTCGGCACATTTATTGTGACCTCGAGTCATAGCTGGACTTTTGACCTAGGGCAAGGTCATGCGTCAGCGTCTACGCAATTGGTACAGGCCACGACTCTCGACCACTACTTCACCACTGTCGTCGGTTAGCTGCAACTCTAAAAGGTATTCAGCCTTGCCTTGGTCTGTTGCCTGGTTTTGCAGGCGCTGGATTTCCTCGGCGCTAAGGCGTGCCTCGACCCGAATCGCGCCGGTAGCGGGGCGGCGAAAGCGCAGGTTCATCTCCTTGATGATGGGATAAAAATGCTGGGTATCGAAGCTGGTGAGAAATAACGCGCCGCCGGGAATCTCCGCCAGGGTGAACAGCGCGCCGGCATACATGCTGCCGATATGGTTCTGGTTGCCCTCTAGAGGCATCCGCAGGCGCACCCAGCCAGGCTCAAGGACTTCGGCCTTGAGGCCGCTGCGCTGAACAAAGGCGATCTGTTCTTCGGTGAGCTGGCGCACCAGTTCAAGGGGCATCGGCATGGCTTGGCTCCACAGGTTGTGAGTGTGCAGCCAGCCTAATGCGTGCTTAAGAGCAGGGTAATGACCGCGCTGGCATCGCGGCATTGACTGAATCGCTCAGCGCCGCAGCTCAGATGCCGTGCTGACGTAGCCAGCCGAGCAGTTGTGGCAATGGCAGTGCGCCACTCTGGCGGGCGATTTCCACGCCGCCCTTAAGCAGGATCAGGCTCGGGATCGAGCGAATGCCCATCTCGGTGGACAGTTGCGGGTTGGCTTCGCTGTCCAGTTTTGCCAGGCGACAGCGGCCCTGCAATTGGCTGGCGGCCTGGGTAAAAATTGGCGCGAAACTGCGGCATGGGCCGCACCAGCTGGCCCAGACGTCAATCAGCAAGGGTAAATCGCCTTTGTTCTGCGCGGCGAAGCTGGCCTGACTCAGCTCGAAGGGCGTGCTCGGCAGCACTTCAGCCTTGCAGCGGCCACAGCGCGGCGCATCGCCCAGGCGTTCAGAGGGAATACGGTTGAGGCCATTGCAGTGCGGGCAGGGGATCAGCAGGGGATTGGACATGGGCGACTCCAGACGCGGGATAGTCCTAATCTGGAGTCGCTGACGCCGATATCAAGTGCGCGGGTGTGCCTTAAACGATTTGTGCGGCCTGCAACGCCTGGCTGAGGTCGGCGAGAATGTCATCGCTGTGTTCGATGCCAATCGATAGGCGCACCATGTCGCGCGGTACACCGGCGCGTTCCAGCTCTTCGTCATTCAGTTGGCGATGGGTGGTCGAGGCCGGGTGGCAGGCGAGCGATTTAGCATCGCCGATATTCACCAGGCGCACCACCAGCTGGAGCGCGTCGATAAAGCGCGCCCCGGCTTCCTGACCGCCGACAATGCCGAACGACAGGATCGACGCAGGCTTGCCTGCGCAATATTTCTGCGCCAAGGCATGCTCGGGATGATCCGGCAGGCCGGCATATTTGACCCAAGCCACCTGCGGGTGGTTTTGCAGGTAATGGGCGACCTTCAGCGCGTTCTCGCAGTGGCGCTCCATGCGCAGCGCGAGCGTCTCCAAACCTTGCAGGATCAAAAAGGCGTTGAACGGCGACAGCGCCGCACCGGTATTGCGCAGTGGCACCACGCGGCAGCGGCCGATAAAGGCGGCAGGCCCGAAGGCTTCGGTGTAGGTCACGCCGTGGTAGGACGGGTCCGGCGTATTGAGCAGGGCAAAGCGCTGTTTATTGTCAGCCCAGGGGAATTTGCCGGAGTCGACGACAATGCCGCCGATGCTGGTGCCGTGGCCGCCGATGTATTTGGTCAGTGAGTGCACGACGATGTCGGCGCCGTGTTCAAACGGCCGGCAGAGCATCGGCGTGGCCACCGTGTTGTCGACGATCAGCGGCACGCCATGGCGGTGTGCGGCGTCAGCCAGTGCTTGCAGGTCAACGATATTGCCCGCCGGGTTGCCGATGGATTCGCAGAATACCGCCTTGGTCTTGTCGTCGATCAGCGCTTCCAGGGCGGCGATGTCGTCGTGCGCGGCGAAGCGCGTCTGGATGCCAAAGCGCGGCAGGGTGTGGGCCAGCAGGTTGTAGGTGCCGCCGTACAGCTTGGCCACCGAGACGATGTTGTCACCGGCTTCGGCCACAGTCTGGATGGCGTAGGTGATCGCGGCCATACCCGAGGCCACAGCCAGTGCACCGACGCCACCTTCCAGCGCGGCGACGCGCTCTTCGAGCACGGCGTTGGTCGGGTTCATGATTCGTGAATAGATATTGCCGGCGACCTTCAGGTCGAACAGATCGGCCCCGTGCTGGGTGTCGTCGAAGGCAAAGGAGCTGGTCTGGTAGATCGGCACGGCCACCGCCTTGGTGGTCGGGTCAGGGCTGTAGCCGGCGTGGATGGCCAGGGTTTCCAATTTCATACGCACGTTCCTTCGGGGCAGATGGCAAGGTACGCAGCATGGCCAAAGCAGCACCGCCTGGTCAATGCACCGGCGCATTCAGCGCAAAGTGTGCGGGCCGAGGCCGGTGCCGAGCGCGTGCTTAGACCGGTACCAGTGGCCAGAACCAGGGGATCACCACACTGGCAACCGCCCACAGCAACAGGTTGAGCGGTATGCCGACCTTCATAAAGTCGGTGAAGCGATAGCCGCCGGCGTTGTATACGAAGGTATTGGTTTGATAGCCGATGGGGGTGGCAAAGCTGGCGCTGGCGGCAAACATCACGGCGACCACAAAGGCGCGCGGATCCACCCCCAGGTGCTGAGCCAGGCCGATGGCAATCGGCGTGACCAGTACCGCGACGGCGTTGTTCGAGAGCATCTCGGTGAGGATCGAGGTCAGCAAGTAAATCAGCGACAGCATCAGCAGCGGCCCGGCCCAGGGCAGCCAGCCCATCACGCTTTCCACCAGCAGTTTGACCAGGCCGACTTTGTCCATGGCGATGCTGATGGCCAGCATGCCGAAGATCAGGCTGAGGATCTTCCAGTCCACCGCTTTGTAGGCGTCTTCCACATCCAGGCAGCGGGTCGCCAGCACGGTCACCGCGCCGATGATCGCCAGGCCTTCGATGGGCATCACGCCAAAGGCCGCCAGCAGCATTACCGCCAGGGTGGCGATGATCGCAATCGGCGCTTTGTCGCGGCGGAATGCGCGCTCCTGCACGGCGTTAAGGCTGATCAGCTCGCCGTTGTCGGCAAAGCGTTTGATTTGCGTCGGCGTGCCTTCGACCAGCATCACGTCGCCGAACTGCAACTCGAAGTCATCCAGGTTGCCCTGGATGTTCTCGTCCTGGCGGTGCACGGCGAGCACGGCGATGCCATAGCGCGCGGTGAGGTCTAGGTCGCGCATGGGCCGGTGGCTGTAGCGCGAGTTACGTCCGACGATGGCCTCGGCGAGGATCACATCGTGGCTGCTGATGGTTTCAAAGGCATCGCTGCGGTTGAAGATCAGGTGGCCGCTTTCGCGCAGCTCGACCACATCCTTGACCTGGCCGTGCAGCACCAACTGATCGCCGGCCAGCAGCAGGGTGTCGTGGGCGGGCTCGGTGAGCTCCTGCTCGTCGCGGAAAATTTTCAGCACCTGCAGGCCGCTGCCACCGTTGAGATGGGCTTCGTGCAGGGTTTTGCCGATCACCGGGGAGTCGTGCGGCACCAGCAGTTCGGTCATAAAGGTGCGCGCAAGATCCGGGCGCAGCTGCTTGGACAGGGTTTCGCGGTCGGGCAACAAGTGCCGGCCAATGGTCAGCAGATAAGCCATACCGGCGGCGGCGAGGATCAGCCCGGCGCCGGTAATTTCGAACATGCCGAAGGGCTCCAGGCCCGCCTTGCGCGCCACCCCATCGACCAGAATATTGGTCGAGGTGCCGATCATGGTCAGCGTGCCGCCAAGGATGGTCGCGTAGGACAGCGGAATCAGCAGTTTCGACGGCAGGGTGCCGGCACGCCGGGCCAGGGAGATCGCCACCGGGGTGAGAATGGCCACCACCGGGGTGTTATTCAGAAAGGCCGAAATGACCAGGGCGGTAATCGTCAGACCGGTGAGCACGCGGATCGGGCTGGTGCCGACCAGATCGCCCAGCCAGTTGCCGAGGGCGTCGATACAGCCGGTGCGCTCTAAAGCGGCGGACAGCACAAACATACAGGCGATGGTCACCGGGGCCGAGTTGCTCAGTACGCTGAGCACTTCGGTTGGGGTCAGCAGCTGGGTAATCAGCAGCGCGGCCACGGCAATGGCGGCGACTATATCCGGGCTCCACTTCTCGCGTACAAACGCGTACAGCACCCAAACCAACAGGGCGCCAACAAACAGCAGGGGCAGCGGTAGTGAATCCCAGAACATGAACGTCCTTTTGAGCTATCGGCGTGCCGACCTATGGGGGCTATGGCGGCGCAAGGCGCAGAAGATAAGGGTTGCTGCTTAGAGAGTCTAAGAATGTTTGGGAAGGTTTATATGCCTTTTCGATTTAACAGATAAGGCTGTACGGACCGCTCTGCTGGCCACTGTGCCTGTGCGGCGGCGCCTGGGCGAATTAGGCTCAAGGCTTTGTCGGAAGGGGATCGCTATGCGTCAGTTAGGCATCTTGGGCGGCATGAGCTGGGAATCTACGGCCAGTTATTACCGTTTGCTCAATCAGGGCGTGCGCGAGCAGTTGGGCGGCCTGCACTCGGCGCCGCTGTTGCTGCATTCCGTGGACTTCGCTGAAGTGGCCGAGCTGCAGCAACGTGGCGACTGGCAGGCCGCCGGCGAGCTTTTGGCCAGGGCCGCACAGGGCTTGCAGCAGGCTGGGGCGACCGCTTTGCTGCTCGCCACCAATACCATGCACAAGGTCGCGCCGGCGCTGGAGGCCGCGATCGATATCCCGTTGCTGCATATCGGCGATGCGGTTGGTCAGGCCTTGCAGCGTCAAGGGATCAAGCGCGCTGCCTTGCTTGGGACGCGTTTTACTATGCAGGAGGCCTTCTACCGTCAGCGGTTGGCCGAGCGTTTTGCGATTGAGGTGATCACCCCTGAGCCTGTGCACATGGAGGAAGTCGACCGGGTGATCTTTGCCGAGCTGTGTCAGGGCCAGTTCCTCGCGCCGGCGCGCGACTTCTACTTGGATTGCTTGCGCACGCTGAAAGAGCAGGGCGCCGAGGTGGCGATTCTTGGTTGCACCGAAATTGGTTTGTTACTGGAGGGCGTGGACGCACCGCTGCCGTTGCTCGACAGCGCCGAGTTGCATGTGGCGATGGGGCTGGAGTGGATGTTGGGGGTGTAGGAAATCCTGTGGGAGGCGCTTTAGCGGCGATTGTCGCGGCTAAAGCCCCTCCCACGGCTGGCTACGAGGAACAGCTGATTTCCAGGTGCTTACCCCACTCCGGTGGACGCTGGGCGTAGCGCTCGAAGCCCGGCTGCTCGTCGAAGGGCTGTGACAGCACCTGATGCAGTTCGCGCACCGGGGCATAATCGCCCTGCTCGGCGGCTTCGATCGCCTGCTGCGCTAAGTAGTTGCGCAGGATGTATTTGGGGTTGACCGCCTGCATGCGCGCCTGGCGCTGCACCTGGTCAGCGCCGTCCTGAGCGCTGCGTATTAGGTAGTCGGCGGCCCAGGTGTCGAAGCCGGCGAGGTCGGTAAAGTCATCACGCAGGCGCGCCACAGCCTCGGCCGCTGGGCTGTCGCCGAGCTCGCGGAAGAAGTTGGTGTAGTCCACCGCGCTGCTTTGCATCAGTTGCAGCAAGCGCTGCACCCGGGCTTCATCGCCCTCATCGGCGCTCAGTAGGCCTAGGCGTTTACGCATCAGATCGAGGTAGTGCGCCTGATACAGCGGCAGGAACAGGCCGAGGCTTTCGCGCAGGGCATCGACCTCGACCAGTGGCACCAGCGCTTGACCGAGGGCAGCGAGGTTCCATTGGGCGATGGGCACCTGATTGCTGAAGCTGTAGCGCCCGGTGTCATCCGAATGGTTGCAGATGTGCTGGGCGTCGAAATCGTCGAGGAAGGCATAGGGACCGTAGTCGAAGGTGATGCCGAGGATCGACATGTTGTCGGTGTTCATCACCCCGTGACAGAAACCGTACGCCTGCCAGTAGGCGATCATCGTGGCGTTACGCTCGATGATCTCGCGGAACATCGCCAGATAGGGCTGCGCGTCTTGTAGGCACTCGGCGTAGTGGCTGTGCAACACATGCTCGGCCAGTTGCTTCAGCTGGTCGTGCTGCTGGGTGTAATAGAAGTATTCGAAGTGGCCGAAGCGCACATGGCTGGGCGCCAGGCGCAGCACCATCGCCGCGCTTTCTTGCTTCTCGCGCCACACCGGGGTGCTGGAGCCGGTCACGCACAGCGCCCGCGAGGACGGAATACCAAGGGCGTGCAGGTGCTCGCTGGCGAGAAATTCACGGATCGAGGAGCGCAGTACCGCGCGGCCATCGCCCATGCGTGAGTAGGGGGTTTGCCCGGCGCCTTTGAGGTGCAGGTCCCAGTACTCGCCGGCTTCGTTGAGCACCTCGCCCAGCAGCAGGCCGCGGCCATCGCCCAGGCGCGGGTTGTAACCGCCGAACTGATGCCCGGAATAAACCATGGCCCGTGGCTCGGCCGTACTCCAGAGCTTGTGCCCGCTGAAAATCTGCGCAAATACGGCACTCTCGGCCTCGCTCGGGTCGAGGTCGAGCAACGCCATCGCCGCTGTGCTGGCCACCACTAAGCGCGGCTCGGCAATCGGCTCGGGCAATACGTGGCTAGAAAAGGCGTCGCCAAGGCGGGCGAAACGGTTGTCGAATTGCAACTCGATGAGCGACTTCACGTTCAGGCTCCAGCCAGGCACAGCGGCCCGGCGGTGGTGAGGGGCTGGCCCGCATGTGCGGGCGAGTAACTGATTTACTGCGGATCTAGAGGCGGCTCGGGCGGCGACTGTTGTTGCTTAGCCGTAGCCGCGACCCCGGCTTGTATCAGTTCTCCGCTGCTCAGATTGAGCTCATGGCCCTGCAGGTTTTTGATCAACACATCGACCTGATTGAATGCCATCTCGACGTTATGTTCGCGGAAGCTCAGGGCGATGCGCGTGAGGATTTCGTCGGTGGCGGCGTTGCGGTCGCCCAGCTCACGGACATGGAAGCGCAGCTCGTAGTCGAAGGTGCTGGCGCTGATCGTCAGGAAGAACAGCAAGGGCTCCGGGTCGCGCAGTACCCGTGGGTTCTCTATCGCGGCTTGCATCATCAGCTTGCGCGCCAGGGCCAGGTCCGACTCGTAGGCCAGGCCGATTTTCACAATGACGCGGGTGACGGTGTCGTTCAGCGACCAGTTGATCAGTTGGTCGGTGACGAAGGTTTTGTTCGGCACGATGATTTCTTTGCGGTCGAAATCGGTGATGGTGGTGGCGCGAATACGGATTTTACTGACCGTGCCGGACAGGTTGCCGATCGTCACCACGTCGCCAATGCGAACCGGCCGCTCGAACAGGATGATCAGGCCGGAGATAAAGTTGGCGAAGATTTCCTGCAGGCCGAAGCCCAGGCCCACCGACAGGGCGGCGACCAACCATTGCAACTTGTCCCAACTGACCCCGAGGGTCGACAGGGTGATGACAAAGCCGATGCCGAAAATGGCGTAGGACAGCAGCGTGGTGGTGGCGTAGGCGCTGCCTTGGGCCAGTTTGAGCCGCGACAGCACCAGCACCTCAAGCAGGCCGGGTAAGTTGCGCCCCAGGGCCAATGTGATGCCAATAATGATCAGCGCGCCGAGTACATCGCTGAGGCTGATGGGCACCAGCACGGCGGCATCGCCGGTACCGCTGCTGTACTCATACAGTGCGATGTTATCCAGGTAGGCAAATACTGAGATCAGATCCGCCCACACCCAATACAGGCTGAAGATAAAGGCGCCGAGTAGGGACAGGCGAATCAGCCGCAGCGATTGTTGATTGACCTGCTCAATATCCAGTGTCGGCTCTTCAATGACGATATCCGTGCCTTCACCGCCCTCTTTGCTGCTTTGTGCCTGGCGCTTGCTCAGGGCGCGTTGGTAAGCCAGGCGTCGTGCCGCCACAGACAAACCGCGGATAAAGGTGGCTTCGATGATCAGCCAGATCATCAGCAGGTACAGGGTGGTGATCAGGCGGTCACTGAGTTTCAGCGCGGTGTAGTAGTAACCAAACCCGACCGCAATGATCAGCGCCAGGGGCAGCAGACTGAGGGCGATACCGATAAGCAGGCGAAACGCCGAGCCATGCTCGCGGGCCGGGCCGGTGAGCAGGGTTTTGTACAGCAACCAGACCATCAGGGCGTAGCAACTCAGCACCACGGTCAGGCCGATGACGTCATCGCCAAGGCCGGCGGGCTGGTGTTTAGCCACTGTGACGACGGCGACCAAGGCCATCACCACCAAGCCCAAACGGCGCACTTGCTTGTGCAGGAAGGCCACCTGCGCGTGCCCCCAGCGGAAGTGCAACTCGGCCACGCCGCCATCGGCAAGGATGCGGTAGACGGTATAGAACACCAGCCAGGCCTGAGCCATCTGGAACAGCGCCTCGCCCAGGTTGGCGTTCTGCCCGCGGGCATCCATTTGCAGGGCGAAGCCGCAGAGCGCCAGGAGCAAGGTGCCGGGTAATGCCAGTAGCACGTTAAGCATGATCGCCATGGGCGTATGCAGCTGGCTGTCACGCTTGAAGTGGCCAATGTCCTGGTGCAGTTCGCCGAGCTTGCGGTACAGGTAGCTGCGGCGCCACAGCAACACGGTAATCAGCAGCAGTAGCGGCAGGAACAACAGCGGTCGCTCGGTTAGGCCGGCCGCCAGTTGACGCAAATTAGCGCCCCAGGGCAGTTCGGCAATCTGCCGCTCCAGCAAATGCGGCACCGACTTGAACCATTCCAGGTCCAGCGGCTTGTTGCTGGGGATCCAGAACATCTGCTCGTCGAGGGTGGCCCGCAGGGTTTCGGCGGTGGTTTGTAGCTGTTTCTGGTTGAGCTGCAGGGTGATCGACTCGTTGAGCAGCGTATTTAATTCGCGGTTCAGGCGGTCGATCAGCTCGCGGCGGGTGTTGATGATATCCAGCAGGTCGGTGCGCAAGGCCGGGGTATTCGCATCTTCCGTGTGGTTGCTGAGCAGTTTGTCGACGTAGACGCTGGGGTTGTTGATGGCCTCGCGCTGCTGGTTCAGCTCAAACTGATACAGGCGCAGGTCAGCGATTTGGTCTGGCAGGCTGCTGTCGATCTGCAACGTTGGCAGGGCCTGCTGCTGTTTATAGAGAATGCGTGAGAGCAGCAGGCTGCCTTGCAGTACGCTGATTTGTTCCGCCAGGGCTTGGTCGCTCTGGCTCAGGCTGTCGAGCTGCTGCTTGGTCTGCAGGTTGAGGCGGGTCAGTTCATTGAGGCGGTCGGTGGCGTTCAGCAGGTAGTCGGACAGCTTCAGATTCATTGCGCTTTCACGCGCCAGCAGGGTGTCGCTGCCGGCTTTCTCGGCTTCGCGCGATTGTTCGGCCACCGCCTGTTCAGACAGGTTGCGGCGTTTTTCGTTGATCAGGTTCTGCAGGTCGAGGAGTTCTTGCTCGAGGCGTTTGATCCGTTCATCGAGCAAGGTTCGGCGGCTATTGCCGAGGTCCTGCAGCAGGCTATTGCCGGCCAGCTCCTGACGCCGCAGCTGGGTTTGTGCGTCGAGCTTGGCCAGTTCGGCATTCAACTGGTCACGGCGCTCATTGCTCAGCGGTTTACTGCCGTCGCGGCCGTTTTTCAGGAGGTTGTTGATCTCCAGGCTACGGGTCTGGTTGCTGCTGATTTCCGCCTGGGCGCGCTCTGGGCGGGTCTGCGCGGTGATCACCAGGCTATTGGCCTCGATGATCTGCTTTTGCCATTCGTTGAGTTGCGCGTTGCGCTCGGCCAGTAGCTGCTCAAGCTGTGGCAGGGCGCTTTTGCCGTAGCGCAGGTTGACCTGAGTGGGGGGGCTGTTTTTCAGCCGCTCGTAATCGCGCTGGGCTTCGCTAATCTGCCGTGGGGCATCCTCTAGCTGCTTTTCCAGGGCGGCCAGGCGCTGTTCGCTGTCGGCTGTCTCGACCAGCAGCGCCAGGGTTTTCTCCAGTGTCTGCTTGACGGCCTGCTGCTCGGCTTCCGGCAGCTTGCGCTCTGCCAGGCTGTCGAGGCTGCTTTGTACGGCAGCGCTGCTCGGTGGCTCAGCGGCGTGCAACTGGGGGACGCTCAGGCAAAGCCCGAGCAGGGCAACGGCTAGATAGGTGCGCAGAGAGGGCATAGTGGCAGTCGTTGGCTCGATAAAGAAGCTGAGTTTAACAGGCGTCTGGTTAACTGCCTGGGCCGCACGCAATGGCCTTTAGTGGGTTAAGGCTGGCGTGCAGCCGGGCGTAAACAGACTGTTAGAGGAAGAGCCCAGGGCCTGGGCGGCTGCCTTCGGGGAATCTGACGCCGACTTTGCGGATCTTGTTCCCTTCCATTGCGGCCACTGTCCAGGTCAGGCCTTGCCATTCCACCTGGTCGCCGATCACCGGCTCGCCGCCAATCTTATGGGCAATAAAGCGGCCCAGGTGCAGTTGGCCTTCGGCACCCTCCAGTTTCAAACCGTACAACGCGGCAACGGCAGCCAGTTCAGCATCGCCTTCAAGCACGAAGTCACCGAAAAAGCGCAGGTCCTGGCCGCGTTTCGGGGCCTGGCTGAACAGTTTGCCGAGTGCGGGCAGGTTATTTTCGTGGCCCACCACACAGAGCAAATCGCCGGCTTCCAGGGTCGTGCTGCCGGAAGGGTGCAGCAGTTCCATACCACGGAACAGCGCGGCGATACGTGTGCCTTCAGGCATTTTCAGCTCACGCAGCGCCGCGCCAATGCACCATTTTTCCGCGCCGAGGCGATAGATAAACAGCTCCCACTGGCTGGTCGGGTGCACGTCCAGGCCGGCACGTGATACTGGCGCAGGCTCCGGCGGCACGGTCACCCGCAGTAGCTTGGCGGCCCATGGCAGGCTGGTGCCTTGCAGCAACAATGAGACCAGTACGATAAAGAACGCCACATTGAAGAACAGCTGGGCATTCGGCAGCCCGGCCATCAGCGGGAACACCGCGAGAATAATCGGCACCGCGCCGCGTAGGCCTACCCAGGCGATAAAGACCCGCTCGCGGTCATGGAAGGCGCGGAACGGTAGTAGGCCGAGGAACACCGACAACGGCCGCGCGAAGAGGATCATCCACAGCGCTAAGCCCAGTGCCGGCAAGGCAATCGGCAGCAATTCGTGCGGGGTGACCAGCAGGCCGAGGACCAGGAACATACCGATCTGCGCCAGCCAGGTCAGGCCGTCGAGCATATGCAGAATGCCGTGGCGCGAGCGGATCGGCCGGTTGCCCAGCAGCAGGCCGCACAGGTAGATCGACAGAATGCCGCTGCCGCCCACCGCCGTGGTGATGGCAAAGATGATCAGGCCGCCGCTGACCACCAGCAGTGGGTACAGGCCCTTGGCCAGCTCCATGCGGTTAATCAGGTTGAGCAGCAGCCAGCCACCCCCTAAGCCGAGCAGTGCGCCAATGCCGAACTGTTGCACCAGCTGGATCAGCAGATTCCAGCTAATGCCGTCCTGGCCGCTGCCGAGCATGGCGATCAGGGTAACGGTAAGAAACACCGCCATCGGGTCGTTACTGCCGGACTCGATTTCCAGGGTGGCGCTGACCCGTTCGTTGAGGCCACGCCCGCCGAGCAGGCTGAATACGGCGGCGGCATCGGTGGAGCCGACGATGGCACCAATCAGCAAGCCTTCCATCCACGTCAGGTCGAACAGCCAGGCCGCGGCAATGCCCGTCAGCCCGGCGGTTATCAGTACCCCCAGCGTGGCCAGGGAAAGCGAGGGCCATAAGGCCACGCGAAAACTCGACACGCGGGTGCGCATGCCGCCGTCGAGCAGGATGATCGCCAGCGCGAGGTTACCGACCAGGTAGGCTTGCGGGTAATTGTTGAAGATGATGCCGCCCGGGCCGTCGGTGCCGGCGAGCATGCCGACGCCGAGAAAAATCACCAGGATGGGGATGCCGAAACGCGAGCCAAACGCGCTGACGAGAATGCTCATTGCGACCAGCACACCACCGACCAAAAAAAGATTATTGATGGTGCTGGCATCCAAGGCGCGTACTCCGTGCGGGTGGTGAGCGTGCCACTATGCATGGCGCGTGCCAGCGATTCTAACCGTTGCTCGAATTTGCCGCTGAAAAAAACGCCCGGCATCGGCCGGGCGTGTTGTAACAGCATGCTATGCGCTTAAAAACCTGTTACGCCCTGTCGAGCTAGGGCGATGCAATGAACGCATGCGAGGACCTGCAGCTAAGCGTCTGCAGGTTTTTAGAACCAGGCATCCTGCATGCTCAGGCAGGTGTCGTCGCGGGCTTCGAGGATGGCCAGGTCGTGGTGGCAGCTCGGCACTTCCCAGGTGAGGAAGTAACGCGCGGCCTGCAGCTTGCCTTGGTAGAAGTCGACATCGGCGGCGTTGGCCTCTTTATTAGTCAGGCGTGCCAGGCCCTCTTCGGCGCGGATCGCCTGCTCCAGCCAGCGCCAGCCGATCACAGTATGGCCAAAGACCTTGAGGTATAGCGCCGAGTTGGCCAGGCCTTCATTCACTTTGCCGCCCATCAGGTCGCCGAGCAGTGCCAAGGTCACCGCTTGCAGCCTTGCCAGCAGTTGCTCCAGCGGCTGGCGCAGGGTGGTCAGCGAGGCATGGGCTTCGGCACGTTGGCAGGTGCCGTGGATCAGCTTGAGCAGTTGCTTGAGCGCGGCGCCGCCGTTCATCGACACCTTGCGGCCGAGCAGGTCGAGGGACTGGATGCCGTGAGTGCCTTCGTGTATCGGATTCAGGCGGTTGTCGCGGTAATACTGCTCCACCGGGTAATCGCGGGTGTAACCGTGGCCGCCGAGAATCTGGATCGCCAGTTCGTTAGCCTTGAGGCAGAACTCAGACGGCCAGGATTTGACGATCGGGGTGAGCAGGTCGAGCAACTCCAAGGCGCTGCGGCGCTCTTCTTCGCTCTCGAGGGTCAGGGTGTCGTCGAACAGGCGAGCAGCGTATAGGCCGAGATCGAACGAGCCCTCCACATAGGCTTTCTGCGTCAGCAGCATGCGCCGCACGTCGGCGTGTTCGATGATCGCCACTTGGCTGGAGGTGGGGTCTTTGCCATCCGGCAGGCGACCTTGCGGGCGCTGACGGGCGTAGTCCAGTGAATACAGGTAGCCGGCGTAGCCGAGCATTACCGCGCCCATGCCGACGCCGATGCGCGCTTCGTTCATCATCTGGAACATGTAGCTCAGGCCATGGTGCGGCTTGCCCACCAGATAGCCGACGCAGTCGCCGTTATCGCCGAAGTTCAACGCCGTAGAGGTGGTGCCGCGCCAGCCCATCTTGTGGAACAGGCCCGCTAGAACCACGTCATTGCGCTTGCCCAGGCTGCCGTCGTCATTGACCAGGAACTTCGGCACGATAAACAGGCTGATGCCCTTCACCCCGGCAGGTGCGTCCGGCAGCTTGGCCAGCACCATGTGCACGATGTTCTCGCTGAGCGGGTGATCGCCGCCGGAGATAAAGATCTTGTTGCCCTTGAGCCGGTAAGTGCCGTCTTCGGCAGGTTCCGCGCGGGTGCGGATGTCCGACAGTGACGAGCCGGCGTGCGGCTCGGTCAGCGCCATGGTGCCGAAGAAACGCCCATCGATCATCGGCTGCAGAAAGCGTTGCTTCTGTTCGGCCGTGCCGAAGTTCTCGATCAGGTTGGCCGCGCCCATGGTCAGGAATGGGTACGAGGTGGTCGCCGCGTTAGCCGACTGGAAGTGCGCAAAGCAGGCCTGCGAAAGCAGGTTGGGTAGCTGCATGCCGCCGACCTCGAACTCGCGGGTAGCATTGAGAAAGCCCGCCTCGAGGAAGGCATCTACCGCCGGCTTGACCTCAGGGATCAGCACCGCAGCGCCGTCGACATACTCTGGCTCGTGTTCGTCGTTCTTGCGATTGTGCGGAGCGAACAGGTTCTCGGCGATGCTGCGCGCAGTGTCGATGGCAGCATCAAAGGTTTCGCGGCTGTGCTCGGCGAAACGCTCGCGCTGGGTCAGGCCTTCGGCGTCCAGCACTTCATACAGCTCGAAGGCCAGGTTACGGGAACTGAGCAGGGACTCGGACATGCTTATACCTCCGGTTGCAATGGGCCGAGTCTAAGCAGCCTGCGGCGCAGCTCCCAGCACTATAAACCGGCGTGATAAAGGCTCAGTGCGTGAAACCTTGGGCCAATTGCGCCGTCAGCTCGGCGGCGCCGATGGCCTGGCAGCCGCGGGTGTTTTGGCCGGCCCAGAGCGGGGAGAAATCGCCGCTGCCCTGGCTCTCTGCCTGGCTGCGCAGCGGTGCAATCGCGCTGGTTGCCAACGGGAAGGCCGGCGCCAGTGGGCTGATTGGGCCCAGCTCACGCATCACCCGGTTAACGATGCCGCGCGCTGGGCGCCCGCTGAACAGGTTGGTCAGGGCGGTATGTTGCGCCGCCGGGCTGAGCAGGGCCGCACGGTGGATCGCGCTGGTGCTGGCCTCGTCGCAACACAGGTAAGCGGTGCCGACCTGCACGCCACTCGCGCCGAGGGCCATGGCCGCGCGCACGCCCTGAGCATCGGCAATGCCGCCGGCGGCGATCACGGGTACCTGCACGGCCTGGACGATCTGCGGCAGCAAGGCAAAGGTGCCGAGCTGGCGGTTGAGGTCTTCGCTGAGGAACATGCCGCGATGGCCGCCGGCTTCCAGGCCTTGGGCGATGATCGCATCAGCGCCATGGGCTTCTAGCCAGCGTGCTTCCTCGACCGTGGTCGCCGAACTGAGCACCTTTGCGCCGCACGCCTTGACCCGCGCCAGCAACTCGGCGGCGGGCAGGCCGAAGTGAAAACTCACCACGGCTGGGCGGAACTCATCGAGCACGTCGGCCATCTCGGCGCTAAACGGTAGGCGACCGGGGCCGCTGCTGATGCTGGCCGGATCGATGTCGAGTTCGGCGTAGTAAGGTCTTAGCGCTGTGCGCCAGGCCGCGTCGCGGGCGGCATCGACACGCGGCGGGGTGTGGCAGAAGAAGTTCAGGTTGAACGGCTGCGTGGTTTTGCGTGTGAGGGCTTCTAGTTCGAGGCGTAACGCACTGGCATCGAACAGCGCGCAGGCGAGCGAACCAAGGCCGCCGGCATTGCACACGGCGGCAGTCAGTGTGTGGTTGTGCGAGCCGGCCATGGGGGCCTGGATCAGTGGCAGGGTGCAGCCGAGTAGTGATTGCAGGGTCATGGATGCGGCGCTCCTGAGGCAGGGTTGGCGGCGGGGGTGAACCAGGTCCATACGAGTGCCCAGAGCATGGCGGCAACGCCTAGGGCGAAACTTTGCGTGAGGCTGCCGCCGAAGGTCAGCCACATCCCTGCGAGCCAGGGGCCTGCCAATTGCGCGCCGCCGTATAAGGCGATCAGGGCCGCCGACAGCCGAGGGCCTTGATGCGGTTGTAGGGTGCGCGCCAGGCGTTGAGTCAGCAGCACGCTGCCCATAAAGCTGCCTCCCACGAGTACGGCGCACAGCAGGACACCGCCGGCGCTGGGGAACAGCCAGGGCGCGGCGCAGCCCACCGCTTGCAGCAGGTAGGTGGCCAGCAAGGCATGACGGTCGCCGAAGCGCGCGCCCAGCGCATTCCATAGCGGGATCGAAATCAGGCAGGCCAGGGCCGTCCAGCGCCAGGCGCCGCTGATCAGGCTGTGCCCAGGCGGTAATTGCTCCTGCGCCAGGGTCGGCAGGAAGGTCATCGGCAGGATGTAACCCAGGCCCGCGCCGGCATAGGCGAGAAACAGCGGAGTGCTGGCACGGTCAAACAAGCGGCTGCGGTTGGCGACCGGCGCGCTATGCCGCTGGTGCAGCTGCAGGCGGCTAAGTAGCCAGGCGCTGAGCAAGGCCAGCGGCAGGGCAATAGCTGCCATCGGCCACCAGCGTTCGGGGCCGTGCAGCCAGGACGCCGGTGCGTCGGCCAGCCAACCGGCCAACGACAGCCCAGCGGCGAAACCCAGGTAGACCAGGCCACTGAGGCTGGCCCGTTGGCGTGCAGCGAGCCATTCCAGTACCAGCGCCGGGGCCAGTACAAAGACCACGCCGTTACTGATGCCATTGGCCAGGCGCAGCGCCTGCAATAGCAGGAAGTTCTCACTGAAACCCTGCGCCAGCGTCAGCAGGGCATTGAGCAGCAGCGCCAAGGGCAACGCCAGGCGCAAGCGCGCCGGCGTGTACAGAGGCAATGCCAGCAGCGCACCGAGCAGGTAGCCGAGGTAGTTCCAGCTGGCCAGCTGTGCGCCCTGCTCAAGGCTGAACAGCTGGTCGGCGAGAAAGTGCGGCAGCAATGGGGTGAAGGCGAAGCGGCCCAGCGCGTGTACCACCACCAGCGCAGCACCGCCGGCGAACAGGGCAAGGAAAATCTGGCGTGGGGAAGCAGGTTGCATGGGGGCTCTCGTTGGCAGGCTGGCGCTACAGTAACGGTTGGCGCTTAACGACGGCCAGTGAAGAATATCCAGTGTGATGTTCACGTTAAGTGCGCATTCCGTTCAGCGTGTCGTGGCGCACCTGGCGGCGGCGCCGACACTGCGCAGCAGCGCTTGTTGGCACTGCTGTGTGAACCATTGCCGAGCGCTAACCATTTGCAGGCCTTACGAAGCGGTTAAACTGTGCGGCCACAGGAGTCCGCCCAATGAACTACCGCCACGCCTTCCACGCCGGCAACCATGCCGATGTACTGAAACACTATGTCCTTAGCCGCCTGATTGCCTTGCTGTCACGCAAGGAGGCGCCCTTTGCCTACCTCGACAGTCATGCCGGTATTGGCCTGTATGACCTGCGCGGCGACCAGGCCAGCCGCACCGGCGAATGGCTCGAAGGCATCGCCCGGCTGTGGCAAGCCTCGGACGTGCCAGACCCGCTGCTGGACTATCTGGAAGTGATCCGTGCGATGAATCCGGATGGCGAGCTGCGCCATTATCCCGGCTCGCCGGAACTGGCGCGCTTGCTGACCCGCGAGCAGGACCGTTTACACCTTAATGAGAAGCACCCGGAAGATGGCCGCCTGCTCAAGGAAAATATGCGGGGCGACCGCCGCGCGGCCGTGCACCTGGGCGAAGGCTGGCATGTGCCACGCGCCTTGCTGCCGACCCGCGAGAAGCGCGCGCTGCTGCTGATTGATCCGCCGTTTGAGCAGGCCGACGAAATGGAGCGCTGCGCTCAGTCGTTGAGCGAAGCGATCAGCCGCATGCGCCAAGCCGTGGTCGCAATCTGGTACCCGATCAAGGACCTACGTCAGCTGCGCCGTTTTTACAGTGGCGTAGAAAAGAGCAAAGCGCCGACGCTGCTGCGTGTGGAGCTTTATGTGCATTCCACCGATGAGCCGACGCGGCTTAATGGCTCTGGCCTGGTGATCAGCAATCCGCCGTGGGGCCTGGAAGATGAGCTTAAGCAGATTCTGCCCTGGCTGGCCAAGTTGCTCGGGCAAACGCAGGGCGGCTGGCGCATGGATTGGCTGATTGAGGAAAAAACCGCCTAAGACTTGCTGGCGAAGGCCCGGTTGTCTGACGTTTTGCAACACCGCATACCGCAAGGAGCTTGTATGAGTTTGTCGCTGCTGAACCGCTACGCCTTTTTTGCCTTCTGCGTGCTCTTCACCCTCGGTGGTTTGCCGTTTGTGGCAGGGCATGCCTGGCTATGGGCGGTGTTATTGATCACCGCGCTGCTCAGCGCGGTGGGCCTCAACGACCTGCTGCAGAGTCGCCATGCGGTGCGGCGCAACTACCCGATCCTCGGTAACATCCGTTATCTGGTTGAAGCGATTCGCCCGGAGATTCGCCAATACTTGCTGGAGTCCGACAGCGAGCAGCTGCCGTTCTCGCGGGCGCAGCGCTCGCTGGTGTATGCGCGGGCGAAAAATGAGAGTGCGGACAAGGCCTTTGGCACTCTAACGGATGTGTACCAGAGCGGTTTTGAGTTTATCGGCCACTCGATGCTACCGGCCGCGCATGTCGACCCCAGCGGATTTCGCGTCAGTGTTGGCGGCCCGCAGTGCCCCCAGCCTTACTCGGCATCGGTGTTCAATATCTCGGCCATGAGCTTTGGCTCGCTCAGCGCCAATGCGATTCGCGCGTTGAACCAAGGCGCCAAGCTCGGCGGTTTTTATCACGACACTGGCGAGGGCAGCATCAGCCCTTATCACCGCGAGCATGGCGGCGATCTGGTCTGGGAGTTGGGCAGCGGTTATTTCGGTTGTCGCCAGGAAAACGGTCAGTTTGATCCGCAGCGGTTTGCCGCGCAGGCGGCCAACCCGCAGGTGAAGATGATTGAGATCAAACTCAGTCAGGGCGCCAAGCCGGGCCACGGCGGGATTCTGCCGAAACACAAGATCACCGCCGAAATCTCCCAGACTCGCGGCGTGCCCATGGGCCAGGATTGCGTCTCGCCGGCCAGCCACAGCGCGTTTTCCACGCCCATCGAGTTACTCCAGTTTGTCGCCCAGTTGCGCGAGCTGTCGGCGGGCAAACCGGTGGGCTTCAAGTTCTGCCTGGGTCATCCGTGGGAGTTTATGGGGATTGCCAAGGCCATGCTGGAGACCGGAATTCTGCCGGACTTTATCGTGGTCGATGGCAAGGAAGGCGGCACCGGCGCGGCGCCGGTGGAATTCACCGATCACATTGGTGTGCCACTGCGTGAGGGCGTGCTCTTTGTGCACAACACCCTGGTTGGCATTGGCTTACGCGACAAGATCCGCATTGGCGCCAGCGGCAAGATTGTCAGCGCCTTTGATATCGCCAGTGTGCTGGCGCTGGGTGCCGATTGGGCCAATTCGGCGCGGGGCTTTATGTTTGCCATCGGCTGCATTCAGAGCCAGTCGTGCCACACCAACAAATGCCCAACCGGCGTGGCCACCCAAGACCCGCTGCGTCAACGCGCGTTAGTGGTGCCGGACAAGGCTGAGCGGGTGCACAGCTTCCATCGCAACACCCTCAAGGCGTTGGCGGAGATGCTCGCTGCGGCCGGGCTAGAACATCCTTCACAGGTGGAAGCGAAGCACCTGGTGCGGCGCATGTCGGCGAGTGAGATCAAGCTGTACTCGCAGTTGCATATATTCCTCAAGCCGGGCGAGCTGCTCAGTGGCGAGGTGTCCGGGGAGTTCTATTCGCGGATGTGGCACATGGCGCAGGCCAGCAGCTTCGCCCCGGCCTGACCCCCTGCGGCAACTTAGGCCGGTAGGCACACACCCGTGCCGCCAAGGCCGCAATAGCCGCCTGGATTTTTCGCCAGGTATTGCTGGTGGTAGCTTTCGGCGTAGTAGAAAGGCGGCGCTTCACGCACTTCAGTGGTGATCGGGCCGAAGCCGGCCTTGTCCAGCTCGGCCTGGAACGCGGCTTGGCTGGCCTGAGCGGCGGCTAGCTGTTCGGCGCCGTAGCAGTAGATCGCTGAGCGGTACTGGCTGCCGGTGTCGTTACCCTGGCGCATGCCCTGAGTGGGGTTGTGCGCTTCCCAGAACACTTTCAGCAGTGCGTCATAACTGGTCAGTTGCGGGTCGAAGACCACCAGCACCACTTCGGTATGCCCGGTCAGCCCCGAGCAGGTTTCGTCATAGGTCGGGTTGGGCGTATGGCCGCCGGCATAGCCGACCGCTGTGCTCCATACGCCGGGTTGCTGCCAGAAACGCCGTTCAGCCCCCCAGAAACATCCCAGCGCAAACACTGCTTGTTGCAGGCCGGCCGGGAAGGGTGCCTGCAGTGCATTGCCGTTGACGAAATGCGCGGCGGGCACCGCCATGGCTGTGGCGCGGCCGGGTAGCGCTTGCTCGGCAGTCGGCAGTTCGAGTTTGTGGGCGAGAATTTGCGAGCGCAGAACCATGAGCCATTTCCTCAGCAGATGCATGTGTGTCATAGACCGTTAACCGGCGGACTTGTTACAGGCCGATTAGCCGCGATGTGGGTAGCGCTTCAGGCTTTCCAGCAGATCGCGCCCGGCGATGGGTTTGTCGAACAGGTAGCCCTGACCGATATCGCAGTGTTGGCGGCGGAGGAAATTCAGCTGCGCGGCCGTCTCGATACCCTCGGCCACCACCTTGAGTTTCAGGTTATGGGCCATGGCAATCACCGCAGAGGTGATTTCCATATCGTCCTGGTTCTCGGGAATGTCCTTGATAAAACTGCGATCAATTTTGATCACGTCGATGGGGAATTTCTTCAGGTAGCTGAGCGAGGAATAACCGGTGCCGAAGTCATCCATGGCCAGGGTCAGGCCCAAGCTTTTCAAGCTATTGAGTTGTTGGCGTGTGTCGTCGGTGGCTTCCAGCAGCAGGCTCTCTGTGAGCTCAAGCTCCAGCAGGGCTGGGTCGAGTTGTTCTTCCTGCAGGATGGTGGCGATCTCCCCGACCAAGTCAGGGTCAGAGAACTGTTTGGGTGACAGGTTGATGGCGATTTGCAGGGGCCTATAACCGACGGCCGTCAGCTGTTTACTCATGCGGCAGGCTTGGCGTGCCACCCATTTGCCGATGGGGATGATCAAGCCGGTTTCTTCCGCCACGCTGATGAATTTGTCCGGGCTGATCATGCCTTTTTCCGGGTGGTGCCAGCGCAACAGCGCCTCCAGGCCCAACAGCTTGCCGCTCTTCAGGCACAGCTTGGGCTGGTAGAACACTTCCAGTTCGTTCTGCATCAGCGCCCGGCGCAGGTTGCTCTCGACGAACAGCTTGTAATGCGCTTCGGCATTCAGCGTGTCGGTAAACACCTGCAGCTGGTTCTTACCGTTGGCCTTGGCTTTGTGCAGCGCCAAGCCGCTGTGTTTCATCAGGGTCTGTGGGTCGTCACCGTGCTCAGGCGCGCAGGCTAGGCCGATAGAGCCGGTGACGCTGATCAGCTGGTTGTCGACGAACAGTGGCTTGTCCAAGGTGTGCAGCAGCTTCTGCGCCATCAACTGGCTATCGGCTTGGTTGGTCTCCAGTAGCACGGCAAATTCGTTGCTGGCAAAGCGTGCCAGCACGTTGCTCGGCGACAGGGTATTGCGCAAGCGACGGGCCAGGCTGATCAGCAGTTTGTCGCCGGTCTGGTGGCCGAGGCTGTCGTTGATCCGCTTGAAGTTATCGATGTCCACCAGCAGCAAGCTGATCGGCTTGCCGGGGTGTTCGCGAAAATGACTTTCGAGCGAGCGAATAAAGGCATAGCGATTACCCAGTCCGGTGAGGTTGTCGCGAAAGGCCAGGCGCTCGATATGCTGCTGCGCCTGCTTGCTGGCGGTAATGTCTTCGTAGATGCCGATGTAGTGGGTCAGGCTGCCGTCGTCGGCATACACCTTGGACAGCGATAACTGCCCCCAATAAGGCTCGAGGTTTTTCCGTCGGCTTTTGAATTCGCCCTGCCAGCTGGTGTGTTCGGCCAGGCTGGATGTGGCGTCGAACAGCAAGTCGCTGAGGTTTTCCAGCGCGGGTATTTCGGAGAGGCGGCGGCCCTGTACTTCGCTGGCGCTGTACAGGGTGATGGCGGTAAAGCTTGGGTTGACGTACTCCACCAATCCGTCGCGGTCGAGCAGGATAAAGGCGCTGGAGCTTTGTTCGACGGCGCGCTGGAACAGGTGCAGGGCATTGGTGGCCGAGCGCCGTTGCTGGTTCGCCAGGACGTGCGCGTATTGGTCGGCCAGCTCACCGGCAAAAGCAATTTCGTCGGCCTGCCAGGTGCGTGCTGAGCCGATATGTTCCAGGCACAGCACGCCCACCACTTCACCGGCGATGCGGATGCTGGCGTCGAGCATGGCGGTGATGCCCATGGGGTGGAGGTAGCTGTCGCCAAGCTCACGTGTGCGTGGGTCTTGCTGCGCATTGTGGGCGTCCAGCGCACGACCGCTGTGCAGGGCTTGTAGGTAAGCGGGGTAAGGGCTGGCGTCAATGTCCGCCTGCGAGATATGGCCCTCGTCCTGCTGATACAGGGCCATTGGCTGCAGCATGTGCCCTTTGAGGTTCCAGATGCCGACGCGGTTGACCCCATACAACTCGCAGGCACGCTGGCTGATCAGTTCGGCCGCTTCACGCAAGGGATCACTGTCGCCGTAATGATGCCGTGCGAGGCTGACAATCAGTTGTTGTTGGGCGTGGGTGCGGCGCTGCTGGGCCTGCAGGTCGGCCTGGCTGCGTTGGTAAAGCTCGAGTGTTTGTGGTGAGGCGGTGTTCTGCTCGGTCATCACCAGCAGGTAGCCGCGCAGCAAATGCCGGTCGCGCTGTTTAAAGGCTTCGCCGGTTTCCATCAGGGTCAGGCTGCCACGCGGGGTGTACAGGTGGTATTGCACGTTGTAATGCCGATGCTTGGCCAGCTGCTGCTGGATGCTGTCGTGCAGCTGGTAGCGAGCCGCGGGCTCCATCAGGCTGGCGTAGGGCGCATCGAGCAGGGAGCAGAGCGCCTGCGCGGGCAGGCCGAATTGTTGCTCGCAACCGGCGTCGAGGTACAGCAAGGGCCAGTTGGCCTCATTCAACCGCTCGAAACGCAGCAAGCCAAGGCGCGAAGGCACTGGCAACTGCGTCACAACCTCGGCCGCTAAACGACTCGCGGCATCGGGATGGTTTTTCATTCGAGGGCTGGCTTCCAGTATGCTGATCGAGGCGGCAATCGACTCACTTTATTTACAGCGTCGGGTAAGGGTGCATCATGCAATTGCGACTGACAAGAAAACTAATATCCGCCGCGCTGTTGACCAGCGCGATAGCCGCCTCGCCGGTATCCGCTGCTGAATCGGGCGCGGGTTTGAGCAGTGCTGAGCAGGGCAATTATCTGCTTGAACTGAAGCGCCTGTACCTGACCGAAAATGAGCGCCAAGCGCTGCTGGCCCACTGCAATGATTTACTCAAAACCTATGCCCTGCGCGCCGCCTATCAGGTCGGCCAGGCGCAGCGTCAAGACAGGCTCTATCAAGTGCGCGAAGGCGCGCCAGGCGAACTGCTGCTGCGTGAGGAAATCCGTGGTCAGCAGGGTACAGATATCGCCGTGCGCAACCAGCGGGTGGCGCTGTTCGGGGTTGACCCCTTTGTGCGTTACGAATGCCCGAGCAGCGGCATCAGCTGTGTGCTGCACAACCCCAATGATGGCAGCCCGCTGCTGACTATCGTGCGTGATCACCAGGGCGCCGCCGAGCTGGCCAAAGCCCTGAGCTTTCTGATTCGTAATCTGCAGAAAGGCTAAGCCGCTGTTGTTCATTGCGTGGTGTAAAGATTGAGGCAAAAAAAAGGCTATGTCCCAATACCGTGTTGCAAGGACTAAGATTTAGGGCAGGCATCAGCTCGTGAGGTCTGCCCACCATGGATACTCAGGTCTTTCAGCGCTGGCTGGCTCAGGTGAGCCAGCTCAGCA
>NZ_JAPPVG010000029.1:0-42088 GCF_028680365.1 Pseudomonas sp. MIL19
TCCAAGTCGCCAGGCTCACCACCACAGTGAACCCGACAGCGCCAGTCACGGCGCTACGCGCCATGCCTGGCGCACCATAAAAAAGCCCCGATAAACGGGGCTTTTTTGACTGCGTCAGGCTCAACGTGATGAACCGAGTTGCCCTTGTTCGTCAGAGAAGACGATCTCGACCCGCCGATTCTGTGCACGGCCTTTAGCCGATGCATTCTCGGTCACCGGGAAGCTCTCACCATGCCCCTGCACCTCGATGCGCTTGGCATCCACGCCCAGATCGATCAGCGCATCAGCTACGGCTTGCGCCCGCGTACGGGAGAGTTCGAGATTCTCCTGAGCATCCCCACGGCTATCGGTATAGCCCTCGATGCGTACGACACGGCGTGGGTTTAACTGCAGAAACTGCACCAGTTTTAACACCGTGCGGTTAGCTGAAACGTTCAACTCACTCTGCCCGGCATCGAACAGCACATCACCCAAGGTCATCACCAAGCCGCGCTCGCTCTGGGTGGTGGCCAGGCTGATCATCTGCTCCTCAAGCCAGCTGTTCTGATCCTGAATGCTCAGCAGCTTGGCTTCGCGCAGTGCCAACTGCAGACGCTGTCGATCAAGCTCTAGCTTGGCAGCGCGCTCCTGATTCAGGTTGAGGTTGCTCTTCTGCCCAGCAATCGCACTGTACTGCTGGCTCAGATAGGCATAGTGCACCACATCATCAGCGCTGCCCCAATAGCTCGACAAACGCTCGGCTTTGGCCAGCGACTCACCGGCGCGGATCAGATCCTTCGGCGCACTGCGCAGTACATCCGCATCTTCCTTGACCTGCTGATAAGCCGCCTGCGCAGCCTCCAACGACTGGTCGCTGGAGCGCATTGATGAGGCGCAACCGCTCAACAACAGTGCGCTCACGGCAGCACTTAGAACCGTTTGAAAGCGCGTCATTGCATGCCTCCCAACTGTGTACGCAGGCGGTTAATGGCATTGTTCAATGCGCCCAGCTGTTGCTGGCTCTTTGCACTCAGGTATTGCGCTTCAGCCAAGCGGGCGTCCAACTCGGCCTGTTCCGCATACACCCGCGCCTGCTTGTAGTCTTCCTCTTGCATGGCCGCTTGCGCCAACGCGAACTTGTCTTGGGCCAGCTGCAGCGCTGGCGACTGCTCTGTCGACAGGCCCAGTGCTGTGGCTTGGCTGAGCGCTTGTTCAGTTAAACGTAACTGCTCATGAGGGGCCGGGTCAGACACACAGGCACTGAGCATGAGCGGTAGCAAGCCCGCACAGATAAATCGATTGATCACAGAATTTCCTACTCTATGGCCTCGCCAGCGGGGGCGGGCTGTTGATCGGCCCAACGTTGCAGGTTTTGCTGCAACAGGGCTTCAGGCAAATCGCTGGCAACGGCTTCGGTCATTTTCTTCGCCAGCATGCCGCGTAGCCAAGGGTCATTACAGGACGAATTATGCGACAAGGTCAGGTGCAAACCCTCACTGGAAATTGGTGGATCAAGCACCAGCAGTTCATCTTGAATGCCTAAGCTATCGGCCAGCGCCTGGCCGGGGTAACGCTCATACAAAACATAATCGGTGCGTCCCAGCAAAAGCTTCTGAAATGCCTGGGGCAAACTGGACACACCTTCAACGCTGAGGTTGCTCTTGCTGTAGGCATCAAACTGCTGGCCAAAACTGTTGTTGACCAACGTACCACCCGTGCGATCACGCAAGTCTTCCCAGCCGGCATAAGGAAATTCAGCGCCACGGTGTACCCACACTACGCTCGGCGTTATGTAGAAGGCCGGATGGATATAGTCCATCACCTCCAAACGTGGCAGCGTGAGAAAAGCCCCCGCAAGCAAGTCGACACGGCCCTTTCTTACCTCATCCTGCGCCCGCGACCAAGGCCCGGTGTAAATGACATCTACCGTGACGCCCAGCTCCTTGGCCAGGTGTTGCAGCAGGTCAACATTTGCACCAATGAGCTTCTGTGGATTCTGTGGGTCGCGCCACAAATAAGGCGGGTACTCTGGATTACCGGTGGCCACCAACCGCTCACATTTACCGGCGGCAAGGGCAGTGATCGGCACAAGCAGCATGCCGATCAGCAGAAAAATCGATTTATATAAACCACGCTCAAACATTAGCGACTTCTCGACTTTACCTGGATAGGTAGGGGGCAGATGCAAACTAGAGGGTGCCTTCTTCATGCTAGCTTAATACGCATTCATATTAATTCGCGATAAAGAGCTGCCATGAAAAAACTAATCGCAGGCCTGGTTCTCGTGCTCATGGGCGGCGCCACTCTGCTCTATCTGTCGCCGGCCACCTTGCTAGCCAGCATGCAATTTATAGAGAGACAACGCGCAGGGCTAAACCTCAAGCAAATCAGCGTGCACGATCTTAACATCCATTACTACGAAGGCGGCCCAAGCGACGCACAAACCATCCTGCTGGTGCATGGTTTTGCCGCCAACAAAGACAACTGGCTGCGCTTCGCCCGACACCTCACACAGGACTATCGCGTCATTGCCCTCGACTTGCCGGGCTTTGGTGCGAGCAGCAAGCCCGCTGGCAGCTACGATATAGGCACGCAGACTGAACGCCTGGCTGACATCAACGACGCACTGGGGCTGGACCAGTTGCACCTCATGGGTAACTCCATGGGCGGCCACATCAGCGCGCTGTATGCCGCACGCTATCCAACGCGAATACGCTCGCTGACATTACTCGACAACGCAGGTATCACCTCACCGCAACCCAGTGAACTACGCCTGCGCCTAAGTCGCGGTGAAACCAACCCATTAGTAGTCAAGAGCCCCGAGGACTTTCAACGCTTGCTGGCGTTCATCTTCGTCAAGCCGCCCTACCTGCCTGAACCGATAAAAGGCTATTTCGCTGAGCAGGCCGCCCACAACAGTGCGCATTACGAGCAGATATTTGCCCACTTGGTTGAGCGCTACATCCCGCTAGAACCTGAACTGAGCAAGATTCAGGCGCCCACGCTGATCATCTGGGGAGCCGAAGACCGAGTATTAGATGTATCCAGCGTCGAAGTCATGCAGACACTCCTGCATAAACCTCACGTGGTGATCATGCCCAATACCGGCCACGCGCCTATGATTGAACAACCGGAGTTGACCGCTCAGCACCTTCGCGCCTTTCTCAAGGAGCTTGATAAGTAGAGCAAGCGGATCAATAAGGCCTGACAGGCTGACCACAAGAACCAGGCCGAACCAGCGATCATCGGAAACAAAAAACCCGCTCACTGAGCGGGTTTTTTGTTAACTGGGAAAAGCTGGTTTAAACCAGCTGCTCCAGCTCAGGTACTGCGTCGAACAGATCAGCTACCAGGCCGTAATCAGCCACCTGGAAGATCGGCGCTTCTTCGTCCTTGTTGATCGCAACGATCACTTTGGAGTCTTTCATGCCGGCCAGATGCTGGATCGCGCCGGAAATACCAACGGCGATGTACAGCTGTGGTGCAACGATCTTGCCGGTCTGACCGACCTGCATGTCGTTGGGTACGAAACCGGCGTCAACAGCGGCGCGCGAGGCACCTACAGCAGCGCCCAGCTTGTCAGCCAGGGCATAGAGGTGCTTGAAGTTGTCGCCGTTTTGCATGCCACGGCCGCCGGAAACGACGATCTTGGCAGCGGTCAGTTCCGGACGATCGGACTTGGCCAGCTCTTCACCGACAAACGTCGATTTGCCTGCATCCGCTGCACCGCTAACGGCTTCAACAGCAGCACTACCGCCTTCAGCCGCAACCGGGTCGAAACCGGTAGCGCGAACGGTGATGACTTTAACGGCAGCGGACGATTGCACAGTGGCAATAGCATTACCGGCGTAGATCGGACGCTTGAAGGTATCAGCGCTTTCAACCGCGATGATTTCCGAGATCTGATCAACGTCCAGGGCAGCGGCAACGCGCGGCAGGATGTTTTTACCGTTGCTGGTGGCAGCAGCCAGGATGTGGCTGTAGCCCTTACCCAGCTCGGCAACCAACGGCGCAACGTTTTCCGGCAGCTGGTGAGCGAAAGCAGCGTCGTCAGCAACCAGCACCTTAGCCACGCCAGCAATTTTGGCGGCGGCTTCGGTAGCTGCGCCGCAAGCGGCACCGGCAACCAGCACGTGGATGTCACCACCGATCTTCGCTGCAGCTGCAACAGTGTTCAGCGTGGCAGGCGCCAGGGCGGCATTGGTGTGTTCAGCGATAACCAGGATAGTCATTTAGATTACCTTCGCCTCGTTCTTCAATTTCTCGACCAGTTCAGCCACAGACTTGACCTTGATGCCGGCGCTGCGGGTAGCAGGCGCTTCGACTTTGATGGTCTTGACGGTGGAAGCGGTGGAAACGCCCAGATCAGCCGGGGTTACAGTTTCCAGCGGCTTCTTCTTAGCTTTCATGATGTTCGGCAGCGACGCGTAACGCGGCTCATTGAGGCGCAGGTCGGTGGTCACGATGGCCGGCAGGCTCAACGCAACAGTCTGCAGACCGCCGTCGATTTCACGGGTTACGTTGACCTTGTCGCCCGCCACTTCCACTTTGGAAGCGAAGGTGCCTTGAGCGAAACCAGTGAGAGCACCGAGCATTTGGCCGGTCTGGTTGTTGTCGCTGTCGATGGCCTGCTTGCCCATGATGACCAGCTGCGGCTGCTCTTTATCGACAACTGCTTTCAACAGTTTGGCGACGGCCAGGGAGTTCAGCTCATCCGCCGATTCAACCAGAATGGCACGGTCAGCACCTAGCGCCAGCGCGGTACGCAGCTGCTCTTGAGCAGTGGTCGGGCCGATGGTTACAACAACGATTTCGCTCGCTACGCCCTTCTCTTTCAGGCGTACAGCTTCTTCCACGGCGATTTCGCAGAAAGGGTTCATCGACATCTTGACGTTGGCAAGATCAACGCCGCTGTTGTCCGCTTTGACGCGAACTTTGACGTTGTAGTCGACCACTCGTTTGACAGCTACAAGAACCTTCATGGATTCCTCGTTACTCTCCGGTGAATAAGAATGTCGCCAGAAGCGAACATGGCGGGAACTGCAAACCGGCCGGAACCGGGAGTCGACCAGTAACGGCAGACAAAAACCGCTCGTATCTTGAACGCACGACCTAGGCGGGTCAATACAACGAGGCAGCCAATCGCAAGCGATGTAGTAAGATTCTAACAACCCTACAGAAAATTCAAACAAACGTTTGTATTGGAGCATCGGGAGGCTGCGGATATAATGCGCCGGCATCGCTCACGGAACGAGCTCGATCACCAAATAAAATTAGAGTGCCTTGAGAAGGAGATAGCCTGTGGAACGCGAGTTTATGGAATTCGACGTCGTCATCGTCGGCGCCGGCCCTGCTGGTTTGTCCGCCGCCTGCCGACTGAAGCAGAAAGCAGCCGAAGCCGGTAAAGAAATCAGCGTCTGCGTGGTCGAAAAAGGCTCCGAAGTCGGCGCGCACATTCTTTCCGGTGCCGTATTTGAGCCCCGCGCCCTGAACGAGCTGTTCCCTGACTGGAAAGAGCTTGGTGCGCCGCTCAACACGCCAGTCAAGCGTGATGACATCTACGTACTGACCGGTGCAGATAAATCCACTCGCGTGCCTGATCTGTTCGTTCCCAAGACCATGCACAACCATGGCAACTACATTATTTCTCTCGGCAACCTGTGCCGCTGGCTGGCGCAGCAGGCAGAGAACCTCGGTGTAGAGATCTACCCAGGGTTTGCTGCCCAAGAAGCGCTGATCAACGAGAACGGCTCGGTCTACGGGATTCTAACCGGCGACCTCGGTGTTGACCGCGAAGGCAACCCGAAAGAGGGTTACTACACCCCGGGCATGGAACTGCGTGCCAAGTACACTCTGTTCGCCGAAGGCTGCCGCGGCCACATTGGCAAGCAGCTGATCAAGCAATTCAACCTCGACTCCGAAGCCGATGCTCAGCACTACGGTATTGGCATCAAGGAAATCTGGGATATCGATCCAGCCAAGCACGAGCAAGGCCTGGTGGTGCACACCGCCGGCTGGCCGCTGGATATCACTGGTACCGAAAACACTGGTGGCTCATTCCTCTATCACCTGGAAAACAATCAGGTAGTCGTTGGCCTGATCGTTGACCTGTCGTACAGCAATCCGCACCTGTCGCCATTCGATGAGTTCCAGCGCTACAAGCACCACCCAGTGGTTGCCCAGTATCTGGAAGGCGGCAAGCGTGTCGCTTATGGCGCTCGCGCAATCGCTAAAGGCGGCCTCAACTCCCTGCCGAAAATGGTCTTCAATGGTGGCGCGCTGATCGGTTGCGACCTCGGCACCCTCAACTTCGCCAAGATCAAGGGCAGCCACACCGCCATGAAGTCCGGCATGCTCGCAGCCGACGCAGTAGCGGATGCGCTATTTGCCGGCAGCGAAGGTGGCGATCAGCTGACCGGTTATGTTGACGGCTTCAAGGCCAGCTGGCTGTATGACGAACTGTTCAGTAGCCGCAACTTCGGTCCGGCCATCCATAAATTCGGCCCGCTGCTCGGCGGTGGTTTCAACTGGATTGACCAGAACATCTTCGGCGGCAAGATGCCCTTCACCCTGCACGACACCAAGCCGGATTACGCTTGCCTGAAACTGGCGGCTGACTGCGAGAAAATCAGCTACCCGAAACCCGACGGCAAGCTCAGCTTCGACAAGCTCAGCTCGGTATTCCTCTCCAACACCAACCATGAAGAGGAACAACCCTGCCACCTGAAGCTCACTGACCCGAGCATTCCGCTGAGCAAAAACCTGCCGATGTATGACGAGCCGGCGCAGCGCTACTGCCCTGCTGGCGTTTATGAAATCGTCACGCAGGAAGACGGCGAGAAGAAGTTCCAGATCAACGCGCAGAACTGCGTGCACTGCAAAACCTGTGACATCAAGGACCCCGCCCAGAACATCAACTGGGTGGCCCCTGAAGGCACAGGCGGGCCTAATTACCCCAACATGTAAGGCACTAAAAAGGCTCCCTCGGGAGCCTTTTTTATGTGGGTTTAAAAGCACACGAACAGTCAGTCTGGCTGCGGACCAATCGGGAAAAATTCACCACTGCTCCACACACCCAGCCACGCTTTACCGTCAATTTCCCGCACAACCGCCAGCTCGACCAGTTGGTAGAACACATTGCGGTGCACCAGCGCCTCCAGATTGGTTCGCACAAGCAGGTACGGCGCAGGCTCTTCAGTCAGCGCGTCCAACTCGACCCGCAACGGGTGCTCGCGACCTGCCACCACCTCATCTTCGACATTGGTGATAAAGCGCAGCACCTGCGCCTCACCCGCACCTTCAACCTGCAGGCTGACTGCCACAAAAGGCGCGTCATCAACCTGAATGCCGACCATTTCTACCGGCGTTACCAGCACATACTTATCGCCGTCGCGGCGAATAATGGTGGAGAACAGCTTCACCATCGGCTTACGGCCAATCGGTGTGCCCATGTAATACCAGGTGCCATCACGGGCGATGCGCATATCGATATCGCCGCAGAAATCCGGGTTCCACAGATGCACTGGCGGTGGCACTTTGCCCTCACCTTTAGGTATTTGCGCCAGCAAATTGCCAGCTTTGTCTGTGTCAGTCATCAGCCCTCCTCAATAGCCCAAACCCAACAAGCGCCGCGCATAGTCCTGCAGCGCCGGCCCGATCAAGTCTTCTGGTTTGGCATCATAAAGCGTCAAGAACCCTCCGCGACTACGAATGCGGGTCGTATCGACCAAATAGCGGGTATTGGTTTCGATCAACATCAGCTGAATCACCCCGCGATCGGTGCCCAAACGATCCAGTGCTTCCTGATCCTCCCACTCCTCCACGGTGCCGATGCGGTCATCGGCAAAAGCAAAGCGGCTGTACAGCAGATAATGAGCCCCAGCCTCGCGCGCCTCGGCCATCGCCTCTTCAAGCCCACGCGGCGACTTGGCGCGACGCACCATCGGGAAATATTCAACGAAGCCTTTATAGGCCTCCTCAGCCACCACATTGGGCCGCGGATAAGCACCGCCCGGCGGCACAAAGTGGCCCTGAGCAATGTAAATGAACGAGTCCGCTTGCAAGCGCCAGGGGCTGGCACGGCGAGTCTGACTGTGGTCGAGCACACCGACATCGCGCAGCTGATAAATCGCGCCATCGGCCAGATCACTGACCTTCATGCAACCGCCCAGCAGCAACACACCCACAATTAAGAACAGGCTACGCATCACACTTCTCCTGCAGCCGGCGACAGAAAACCGGCAGATAGGGCCTAGATGCAGGTTTCACGCCAGCCCTGCCGCTTAAAGACCGCGCTGCCACTCCTGACGCAGATGGGCCTGCTGCGGCTTTTCTATGGCTTCTCGCACTTGCGCCAGCAAGCGCTGCTTATCTGCACCGAGCGTGCCCTTGAGCACCAGATAGTTAGAGGCATGGTCACTGCGAAAGACCGTATCGCGCAGCTCAAGCCCCTGCAGCAAACGCTCAACCTCGACAAACAGCTGCTGCTGATTCAGCGCTTGGAAGTCAGCAAAGTTTGCTCGGAAGCGCGCCTCCCCCTGAGGGAAGCTCACCACCAGGGTCGAGAGAAACTCTGGCTGAGCCTCGTTCATCAAGCGCGCCGAATTATCAGCATGCTGATCACTCAACACCGTGCCGCCCAAACCGTTGAGGATCATCACCGAGCGGGTGATACCCGCCTGGCCGAGCTTATCCAATGCACTTAGGCTGGACGCATAGGTCTCGCCTTTGTTCACTCGCGCCAGCACTTCGTCATCCCCCGACTCGCAGCCGACATACGCCATACCCAGCCCGGCATCAGCTAGCTCCTTGAGCTCTTCCACCGATTTCTTGCGCAAGTTGCGCGGCAGGCAGTAACTGGACACCCGCGAAACCTCGGGCATGTGCTCACGAATACCCGTCAGGATGGTCAGCAAGCGCCGCGTAGGCATGACCAGCGCATCACCGTCCGCCAGGAATACCCGCTGGACGATCATCCGCTCGCCGGTCAGGCGAATTTCTTCAAGCACCTGCGCCTCGTCACGGGCGCGAAATTTCTTCTGCTCCTGAGTGTACATTTCAAAAAGTACACTGATTCCAAGAGCAGCCATTGGTCACCGGCAAGATCAACGAATGGGCTTCGCTGGGCGGCCGGAAGACCGGTTCGATGTAGCTGATAGGGAAATCTTGCATGGGCTTCACTCAATGGTGGCGGCCGCTTTAGCCGCCAATGATCTTCATCACGGTTGCACCGCCGGTGAACGCCACATCTTGCTTGTCTGCCAACGCCTTGACCAACATGCCTTGCAGCGCGGGCAACGCTTGATGGCGTGGTTTGTCGAGCAAATCACCTACATAGTGGCGGTTGCTCGACGACAGGCAACCGTGCAGCCAGCCACTCGATGACAAGCGCAGCCGCGAGCAGGTGCGACAGAACGGCACGCTTTCATTGGCAATTACGCCAAAAAAACCCTGCTCCTGGATTTCATAGCGCAGCGCCGTGGCATCTAAGGGCGCGACGGCCTGACTGTAGGCATAACGCTGACCAATCATCGCCAGCAACTCAGGCATGCCGACAAACTGACGTTGAAACGCGTTGGGGTCGCGCGCCAGATGCCCCATCCGCATCAACTCGATAAAGCGCAGCTCAAAGCCATTGGCCAAGCAGTATTCGAGCATCGGTAGCACTTGGTCGAGGTTCTGCCCGCGCAGCGGCACCATGTTGACCTTGAGCTGCAGCCCTGCAGCTCTGGCCTGCTGCAAACCGTCGAGCACAGTGGCCAGGTCACCACCACGGGCGATGCTACGAAATGCCGCCGCATCCAAAGTGTCGAGGGAAATATTCAAACGGCGGATACCGGACTCAAGCAGCAACGGCAATTTACGGGTCAGCAACTGAGCGTTGCTGGTCAGGCTGATATCGGCCAAACCCAATTGGCTAACACCACGTAAAAAGGCCTCTAGTTTGGGGCTGACCAGCGGCTCGCCACCGGTAATGCGCACACGCTCAATACCGGCCGCCTCGATCAAATAGGCCACGCCACGCAGCATCGCATCAGCAGACAACTCGTCCTGCGCGGCCACCAAACGCTTGCCGTCGGGTACGCAGTAGGTACAGGCATAGTTGCAGGCGGCGGTCAGGCTGACACGCAAATTGCGAAAGCGTCTGCCCTGGCGGTCAACGATCATGCTCGACTCCAGCAAAGTAAGGCGTCGAGTATAGGGGCGCCGCCCGCGCAGCTGAGCGTTTATCGACGCGCTGAATACCTCAGCTAGCCGACGTGTCACCCTCGCGCTTGCGCTTGTTGCCCATGCGCACGCCAATATCCATGAGGAACTGGAAGAAGCCTTCCTGATCTTCCAGCACATTGCTCCAGAACGGCGAGTGATACAGCGCCACAGCGCCATGCACCAGCGCCCAGGCGGCGCAATAATGGAAGTACGGCGGCACGTCTTCCAGCTTGCCTTCGGCGATGCGACCTTTAATCAACTGGGTCAGGCGCTCGAAGTTGGAGGCGCGAATTTTGTGCAGCTGCTCGACCATCTCTGGCACCTGATTGCCCTTGACCACCTTCTCTTCCAGGCGGTCAAACAAACGGTAGCGCTGAGGATCACGCATGCGGAATTCAAAATAAGCACGCGAGAGGGCTTCTTTATCACGGTCGACATCAGCCGAATGCAGCAACTCATTCAAGTCTCGCTCGTAATCGAGCATCAGGCGCAGGTAAATCTCGGCCTTGGACTTAAAGTGCTTATAGATGGTGCCTTTACCGATACCAACCGTGTCGGCAATCATCTCCACAGTCACGCTGTCTTCGCCCTGCTCAAGGAAAAGCTTCAGTGCTGTGTCGAGAATTTCCTGTTCGCGGCGGCGAAACTCACGGACCTTGCGGGGTTCTTTATGCATAAAAGGACTAAGGGGTCAAAAAATCGAAGGCACGTATTATGCCTAACTAACGGCAAATTGCACGGATCATCCGACCATGTACGTAGTTCATGACGAGTTTCCGCAACTTCCCGGCCTGCGCTATTTGAACCACGCAGCCGTCTCACCCTGGCCACAACGGACCGTCGATGCAGTCAGCCGTTTCGCCGTCGAGAACGCCAGAACCGGCGCCCGCGACTATGCGGCCTGGCTACAAGTTGAGCGGCGTTTGCGTGAACGCTTGCAGCGCCTGCTCAACGCACCGACCTGCGCTGATATCGCCTTGCTCAAGAACACCTCCGAGGCATTGTCCTTTGTCGCTTTCGGCCTGGATTGGCGGCCAGGCGATCAGGTGGTGATCAGCGATGAAGAATTCCCCTCCAACCGGATTGTCTGGGAAGCCCTCGCCCCACAAGGCGTCGAGGTGGTGCAGGTCAACCTGCATGCCGGGGATCCGGAAGCAGCCTTGCTGGCCGCCTGTGGCCCGCGCACCCGCCTGATGGCAATCAGCGCCGTGCAATATGCCAGCGGCCTGCGCCTAGACCTGCCACGCCTGGGTCACGGCTGCCAAATACGTGGCGTGCTGCTGTGTGTCGATGCCATCCAACAACTCGGCGCCCTGCCCTTCGACGTACAGGCCAGTCAATGCGCGTTCGCCATGGCCGATGGTCACAAGTGGCTGCTTGGCCCGGAAGGGCTCGGGGTGTTCTATTGCCGCAGCGATCTGCGTACGCAACTGAAACTGCATGAATACGGCTGGCATATGCTGGAGCATGCCGGTGACTACCAACGCCATGACTGGGAGCCAGCACGCAGCGCCCGTCGCTTTGAATGCGGCAGCCCCAACATGCTCGGGGCCATGGCACTGGAGGCCAGCCTGTCACTGCTGGAAGACGTCGGCATGACCCAGGTCGAGCAAGCTCTGCAGGAGCGCATACAATGGTTGATCGACGACCTGCAAAAGCTCTCAGGCATACGATTTCACAGCCCATTGGCCCGCCAGCAGCGCGCCGGCATTGTGAACTTCAGTCTTGATGGTTGGCAGCAGCCAGTCTTGTTCGAGCGCTTAAAACAGCAACAGGTGATCTGCGCGCAACGCGGTGCTGGGATCCGCTTGTCGCCGCACTTCTACACCAAACCGCAAGTAATCGAGGAAACGCTGCAACTGTTACAGCAGCTGGCTACTGGTTAAGCGCTCAACAGCGCAACCTGTATTCCAAATACGTTTAAGAATGGCGGCGAACGGCCTGGACGATCGGCAATCTTCATCAATACTGATGGTTACTGGTGTGCGGCGTACCCCCCAAGCGCTCCACCAGGCAAGGTACCGTGGACCGCGTACCTTGATTTACTCCTAATGGTCTTAACCCGGCTTCCCCCCAGAGTCCGGGTTTTTTTTATTACCGTCATTCATGGTTGCTACGCGACGCTAAGAATTGCTGCGGGCTTTTTTGCCCTGGGCTCAATTCACTCGAGCTAAAGGAAACAGGCGTTTGAAGTTTGCCGTGGTTTGTTCGGCCAACTGCTCAAAGCTGAAGCCACGCAGTACCGCCAGGTACTCGGCCACATCCCGCACATACTCAGGCAGATTCGGTTTGCCGCGGTGCGGGATGGGCGCCAGGTAAGGCGAGTCAGTTTCCACCAGCAAGCGATCAGCCGGCACCTGACGCGCCACTTCACGCAGCGCGTCCGCATTGCGGAAGGTGACAATGCCGGACAGCGAGATATAGAAACCGATATCCAGCGCCGCCTTGGCCATTTCCCAATCTTCGGTAAAGCAGTGCAGCACGCCGGCTTGCGGCAGCGCCGCTTCGCGCAGCAGCGCCAGGGTATCGGCACGCGCCTCGCGGGTATGCACAATTACCGGCTTGCCGGTAATTCGCGCCGCATCGAGGTGCAGGCGGAAAGATGTTTGCTGCAGCGCAGCGGATTCTGGCTCGTAGTGATAATCCAGTCCCGTTTCGCCAATGGCTACCACCTGCGGATGGTTCAACTCGCCGAGCAACCAGTCCAGCGCTGGCGCGGCGCCTGGCTCAAGGTCGAGCGGGTGTACACCGACCGAGCAATCGACATCGGCATAACGCTCGGCCAGGCCTTTGACTGCCGCCGCATTATCAGCACTGACGCCGATGCAGAGAAAATGACCAACACCGCGCGCACGCGCAGCATCCAGCGCCGCATCCAGTGAACCGTCATAGGCGGCCAAATCGAGACGATCAAGGTGGCAGTGGGAATCAACTAGCATGGGGAGCAATCACTTGAGCACCGGTGCCGCTAAATACGGCACAGGAAGGTACGGAGGAGAGAACACTTACATGGTGTGGGTCGGACGATCTGAGGTGAGCGCACCAGCCAGGTAAGTTTCGATTTTATTACGCGCCGTGTTGTCACCATCATTGAACTGCACGCCCACACCGGCGGCGCGATTGCCCTGGGCGCCTTTGGGCGTGATCCAAACCACTTTGCCGGCCACCGGAATTTTCTCCGGCTCATCCATCAGGTTGAGCAGCATGAATACTTCATCGCCGAGCTTGTAGCTTTTATTAGTTGGAATAAACAGGCCGCCGTTCTTGATAAAGGGCATATAAGCGGCATAAAGCACGGATTTGTCTTTGATTGTCAGCGACAAAATTCCGTTACGCGGGCCCAAGTTAGGAGGCAGACTCATGCGGCATTCCTGATTTTATTCACTTAATGGCCGATTCTAGCCCGGCCCGGGCAAGCTTGCCCACTGCACCAGCAAGGCTTCGAGAAGCAAGACACGGTTAAGGTTAGCCTTACCGATAACTTTTTGACGCTGCGCCAGCACCCAATCCTGCATATTCAGCACTTTCGGTTGCGGGGCTTTCTGCGCCAAGTATTGCACCACTTTGCGCATATCGGCCTGCCCCAGCCCGCCTTCATCGCGCGTCAACTGGTAACGCAACATCAACTGCGACCACTGACAGAACCAATCGAACAACAACTGCAGGGATACCGTATTCCAGCTTTCGGCCAGCTGGCTGGGTGAAATCTGCTGCTTGAGTAGTTTCTTTACGCCATCCACCACCTGAGCACGCTGAGCGATGACGCCCTGCTCATGCATCTTGGCCGCCACCAGAGGTGAACCCGCAGCAAGGAACAACAACTCGTGATGCTCTTCGGCACTGCAGTCCGGCAATGCCTGCTGCAACCATGCCAAACTCATCGCCTCACTCGGCAATGGGCATGCCTGCTGCACGCAGCGGCTTTTCACCGTAGGCAGAAGACGACTGGGCTGGTGACTGATCAGCAGCAGCACGGTGTTACCGGAGGGCTCTTCCAGACTTTTCAGCAATGCGTTGGCGGCATTAATGTTCATCGACTCGGCCGGCTCAACCAGCACCACCTTGCGCCCAGCCAACTGTGCGGTCTGCACCACAAAGCTGACCAGCTCACGCACCTGATCAACCTTGATCGCCTTGTCGGCTTCTTCCGGCTCGAGAATATAATTATCCGGGTGGGTACCGGCCGCTAACAGGTAACAGGACTTACACTGACCACAGGCATTCAGCCCGTTGGGTTGCTGGCACAGCAGGCTCGCCATCAAGCGCTCTGCCAGTGCGCGCTTACCAATACCGGCTGGCCCATGCAGCAAGTAAGCATGGGCATGCTGACTGCGCCCAGCTAACTGCTGCCAGAGCGAGTCTTGCCAAGGATAGGCATCAGCCACGCTGCAGCTCCAACAACTGCGGCACGAGCTTATCCAACACCCGCTGAACGTCACTCAAGGATTGCCCAGCATCGAGAACGCGATAACGCTGCGGTTGCTCGGCCGCACGCCTTAGGTAGGTATGGCGCACCGCATCAAAAAACTGCCGACCTTCCTGTTCAAAACGATCCAATCTGCCACGTGCTGCCGCGCGGGCCAGGCCCACCTCAATCGGCAAATCGAATATCAGGGTCAAATCCGGGCGTAACGAACCTTGCACAAACTCTTCCAGCAACGCGATGCGCGCTTCAGATAAGCCACGTCCACCGCCCTGGTAGGCATACGTCGCGTCGGTAAAGCGATCACACAGCACAACACAGCCACGCGCCAAGGCTGGACGAATGACCTGCGCCAGGTGCTGGGCACGCGCGGCAAACACCAATAGCAACTCGGTATCAGCGGCCATCGGCTCATCACTGGGCGCCAGCAACAACTCACGCACGCGCTCGGCCAAGGGCGTGCCACCCGGCTCACGGGTCAACAACACATCAACACTCTGCTCACGCAAGCGCTCGGCCAGGTAGTCACGATTGGTGCTTTTACCGGCACCCTCTGGGCCTTCCAAGGTGATAAACAAACCGCTCACAGGTTGTCCTTACTGATTATTGGGTGTGGCAGGCGCTGGGCTTGATCGGTAATCCGCACGGCGCTTGAGCTGATACTCGCGCACTGCGCGGTTGTGTTGCTCAAGGCTATTGGAGAACACGTGGCTGCCATCGCCTCGCGCAACAAAATACAGACTTTTGCCCGCCACCGGGTTCAACGCGGCATGAATCGCCTCACGCCCGACTAGTGCGATGGGCGTCGGCGGCATGCCGTCGATGGTGTAGGTGTTGTAGGGCGTGGGCTGACGCAGATCGTTACGGGTAATGCGGCCATTGTAACGCTCACCCATACCGTAGATGACGGTCGGGTCAGTCTGCAGGCGCATACCGATACGCAAACGCCGCACGAACACCCCGGCAATTTCGCCACGCTCTTGCGGCACGCCGGTTTCCTTCTCGATCATCGAAGCCATGATCAGCGCTTCGTAGGGCTCTTTGTAAGGCAAATCCTTGGCGCGCTGCGCCCACTCTTCGGCCAATACTTTTTCCAGCCGCGCATGCGCCTGCTTGAGCAACTCAAGGTCACTCATGCCGCGGACAAAACTGTAAGTATCCGGAAAGAAACGGCCTTCTGGATTCTGGCCTGGCAGACCAAGCTTGTTCATCAAGTCGGCATCACTGAGCCCACTCAGGGTCAGCTCAAGACGCTTCTCGCGCTCCAGCGCGGCACGCACCTGACGGAAATCCCAGCCTTCGACCAGCGTCAAGCTGTACTGCAACACCTCACCGCGACGCCAAAGGTCGAGCATATCGCTAGCAGTGCTACCCGGCACCAGGCGGTATTCACCACTGTGCAGCGGTTGATCGCGCAAGTTAAAGCGCCAGTACAGACGCAACCAAAAGGCCTGATCGAGGACGCCATCCGCCTCAAGACGATTAAGCACACCACCTGGCGTGGCGCCAACGGGCACATCAACCAGGTATTCATCAGTAAGATTCAGGGACTGGTGCAACGCTGCGTGTTGTTGCCAGGCAGCAAACGCAACCAGCAAGCCAACCAGCAGCACACCACCTTCCAGCAGCAGCAAAATTTTGCGTATCACAAATCAGCAGTCCAGTAGATCGCGGGCAATGGCCTGCAGTTTACGGGTGAGCGGCCCGACCGGCCAGTCGTGCGCAAGCAAAGCGCGCACGGGCCAGACGCCATAGACGCTGTTACACAGCATCACTTCGTCAGCAGCCAGCAACTCGGCGTAACTGATATCACGCACCTGGCACTCGATACCCTGCGCATCAGCTTGGGCCAGCAGCTCCGCGCGCATCACCCCGGCCACACCGCAGCGCGATAGATCGGCGGTCATCAGCACACCTGCACTGACAAGCAGAAGGTTGCTGTATACCCCCTCAATCACCCGACCGCTGGTATCCAGCATCAAGCCCTCAGCATGCTCGGCGTCGTGCCACTCACTGCGCGCCAGCACTTGCTCAAGCCGATTGAGATGCTTCAAGCCCGCCAACACAGGCTGCTCGGCTAGGCGCATAACGCAGGGAAAAAGACGCACGCCGTGCTCGGCATGAGTAGTCGGGTAAGCGGGCTTAGCGCTCGCCTGCAAAATCAACCGAGGCTTTGCAGGCTGCGGCACTGCATAGCCGCGCTGCCCGTCACCACGTGTGAGGATCAGCTTGACCACGCCCTCGCCCAGCTGCTGACTGAACGCCAGCACCTGGGCCCGCACAACAGGCAACTCGACAGGCATTCTCAGCCGCGCACAACCTTCGGCTAAACGTGCCAGATGACGCTCCAGCAAGGTCGGCTGCCCGGTATTTACCGCGATGGTCTCAAACAGCCCATCGCCGTAGGCCAAGCCGCGATCCTTGACGGACAGCAGCTCGGCCGGCTGGCCATCGACCCAGCTCAGCATCAACCGGCGAACCGGCGGAACACCAGCGAGCCGTTGGTACCACCAAAACCAAAGGAGTTGGACAGCACGACGTCTAGGGCCATGGCCTTGGCCTGGTGCGCGACGAAGTCCAGATCACACCCTTCGTCCGGGTTATCCAGGTTGATAGTCGGCGGCGCCACCTGATCACGCAGCGCGAGGATGCTGAAGATCGCCTCCACCGCACCGGCAGCACCCAGCAGGTGACCGGTCATGGACTTGGTCGAACTGACTGCCAGCTTGTAGGCGTGGTCGCCAAACACCGACTTCACCGCTGCAACTTCAGCCTTATCCCCCGCCGAAGTCGAGGTGCCATGGGCATTGATGTATTGCACCTGCTCAGGATTCACGCCCGCATCGCGTAGCGCATTGGCCATGCAACGCGCAGCGCCTGCACCGTCTTCCGGTGGCGAGGTCATATGGTAGGCATCGCCGCTCATACCAAAGCCGATTAGCTCGGCGTGAATGGTCGCCCCACGCGCCTTAGCGTGCTCCAGCTCTTCGAGCACCAACGCGCCGGCACCATCGGACAACACAAAGCCATCACGGTCTTTGTCCCACGGACGACTGGCCTTGGCAGGATCATCATTACGGGTAGACAACGCACGCGCAGCACCAAAGCCGCCCATGCCCAGGCCACAGGCAGCCATCTCGGCACCGCCGGCAACCATCACGTCGGCTTCGCCGTAGACAATATTGCGTGCAGCCATGCCGATGCAGTGAGTGCCCGTGGTACAGGCCGTGGCAATAGCGTAGTTAGGCCCCTGCAGCCCCCAATGGATCGACAGGAAGCCGGAAATCATATTGATAATCGAGCCGGGCACGAAGAACGGCGAGATGCGCCGCGGCCCTTGCTCATGCAACGATTTACAGTTGTTCTCGATATTGGTCAGGCCGCCGATACCGGAGCCCATGGCCACACCAATGCGCTCACGGTTGGCGTCGGTTACTTCCAAACCGGAGTTGCGCATCGCCTGAAAACTGGCACCGAGGCCATACTGGATAAACAAATCGAGTTTGCGCGCCTCTTTGGCGGACAAATACTCTTCAACATTAAAATTCTTAACCGCCCCACCAAAACGAGTGGAGTAAGCGGAAAGGTCCATATGCTCAAGCAGACCGATGCCACTGCGCCCGGCCAAAATGCCCTGCCAGCTACTCGGCACATCGTTACCCAATGGCGACAGCATGCCCATACCGGTAACCACGACGCGTCTACGCGACACAGCAATCTCCTTTTCTAGTTTTCAACGCTTGGAATGCGCTTAAAGAAAAGCCGCACGCCTGATCAAGGGCGTGCGGCTTTTCCGAGTCGGGAACCGACGATTACGTTTTACGCGTGAGCGGTAACGTAGTCGATCGCTTCCTGAACGGTGGTGATCTTCTCGGCTTGCTCGTCCGGGATCTCGGTCTCGAATTCTTCCTCGAGAGCCATCACCAACTCAACGGTGTCAAGAGAGTCGGCACCCAGGTCTTCGACGAAGGAAGCGCTATTGGTTACTTCCTCTTCTTTAACGCCCAGTTGCTCAGCAACGATTTTCTTGACGCGCTCTTCGATGGTGCTCATACGTTGTTCTCACTCCTAATGGGACAATCCAGGCCACTGTTCAGCAGCCAAGTGTATAGAAAGGGTTTTTAGCATTTCAAGCTGAATGCCGGGGAGCCCCACGAACACTTCAACGATCTGCCTATAAATCTATTACAGCTTTATAACGGATTTTAGACAGCATCTATGACAGTTTTCTGAAGCCATCCGTCACATTCAGCTCATGTACATTCCACCGTTCACAGGGATAGTAGCGCCTGTGACGTAAGCTGCGCCATCAGAAGCGAGGAAAGCGACCACTTTTGCGATCTCTTCAGCCTGCCCCAAACGGCCCAGCGGAATCTGAGTAAGCAGCGCATCACGCTGCGCTTCAGGCAATTCACGGGTCATATCGGTGTCGATAAAACCAGGCGCCACCGCATTCACGGTAATCGCCCGCGAGCCCACTTCACGTGCCAGCGCACGGCCAAAACCTTCAAGGCCGGCCTTGGAAGCCGCGTAGTTAACCTGACCACCATTACCCATGGCACCCACCACCGAACCGATGTTGATGATGCGCCCGTAACGTGCCTTGGTCATACCGCGCAGCACGGCCTTGGTCAGCCGATACAGGCTGCTCAAGTTCGTGTTGATGACATCAAACCATTCGTCGTCTTTCATCCGCAGCATCAGGTTATCGCGGGTGATGCCGGCGTTATTGACCAAGATCAACGGCTGACCAAGGTGTTGCTGAATATGTTCGAGGGTACTGGCAACCGACTCACTGTCACTGACATCCAGTACCAAACCGGCACCTTCAATGCCATTAGCTTTCAGGGTTTCCGCGATACGCTCAGCACCCGAGGCCGACGTAGCAGTGCCAATCACCACAGCGCCTTGACGACCCAACTCCAGGGCAATCGCCTGACCAATGCCACGGCTCGCGCCGGTGACTAATGCAACCTTACCTTGCAGGCTCATAACGTTTCTCCTTAATCAGACCAGAGCCGCAAGCGCCGCAGCGAAGGCGTCTGGGGTGTCTAGGTTGTGGGTATTGATGCCTTTAACGCAGCGCTTGTTCAAACCAGACAACACTTTGCCCGGCCCACACTCAACCAAATCAGTCACGCCCTGCGCAGACAGGCAAACAATTGACTCAACCCAGCGCACTGGGCTGTAGAGCTGAGCCAGCAAATCACGCTTGAGCCCGTCCAGATCAGTCACCGCTGCCGCGCTGACGTTCTGCACCAAAGCAATTTGCGGCGCCTGCCAGTCAATCGCCGCCACCGCCTCAGCAAAGCGCTCAGCCGCTGGACGCATAAGCGCGCAGTGCGATGGCACGCTGACCGGCAATGGCATGGCGCGCTTTGCACCACGGGCCTTACAGGCCTCAATGGCCCGCTCAACAGCAGCCTTACCACCCGCAATCACCACCTGACCCGGCGCATTGAAATTTACCGCACTGACCACCTCACCCTGCGCCGCTTCGGCGCAAGCAGCCAGCACGTCAGCATCTTCCAAACCAAGAATCGCCGCCATCCCGCCCTGCCCGGCCGGAACAGCCTGCTGCATCAGCTGCCCACGATGCTCGACCAACTTGACCGCAGCGCCCAACGACAGGCTACCGGCGGCAACCAGAGCTGAATACTCACCCAGGCTATGGCCGGCGACGAACGCCGGACGCGCTGCGCTCTCAGCCAGCCACGCACGCCATAACGCCACAGAGGCGGTCAGAATTGCCGGCTGGGTTTTATCGGTTTGATTGAGCTGCTCTTCAGGGCCCTGCTGAGTAAGCGCCCAGAGGTCATAGCCAAGGGCTTCGGAAGCCTCGGCGAACGTATCAAGAATCAGCGGCCGCTGTGTACCATGCTCGGCGAGCATGGACAAAGACTGGGAACCCTGACCTGGAAAAACGAATGCGAGAGATGCAGACATGGAAACCTGTTCCTAATGTTCATGATCGTCGGTAATGCACGCTCAGCTTAGCCAAGCGCAGGAAACTGAAAGTTGGATGACAGGCTGCCCGTTGCGGTCACATTCTAAAGCAGGTGCTTGTCCAGTCGCCCCTGCAAACGTCGCGGTAAATCTTCCTCAATCTCCCGCAAGGCTCGGCGAATGGCGCTTTTAAAGCCCTCTGGACCGGCAGCGCCATGGCTTTTCAGCACAATACCCTGCAGCCCAACCAAGCTCGCACCATTGTGTTTAGCGGGGGTCAACTCACCCCGCAAACGCCGCAACAGCGGTAACGCCAACAGCCCAACCATTCGCGCGGCCAGGCTGGAGTTGAACAACACCTCAATCCGCCCAGCGATCATCACAGCCAGGCCTTCACTCGACTTGAGCAGGACGTTACCGACAAAGCCATCACACACCACCACATCAGCCTCGCCCCGGTAAAGCCCGTCCCCCTCCACAAAGCCGATGTAATTCAGACCCTCGGCCTGCTGCAGCAAGCTGGCCGCCAACTTAACCTGCTGGTTGCCTTTGATGTCCTCGGTACCCACATTCAGCAACGCCACACGCGGGCGCGCCGCACCTAACACCTCAGCCGCGACCGAACCCATCACCGCAAATTGATAGAGGTGCTCGGCACTGCAATCGACATTGGCGCCTAGATCGAGCAAATGACAGATACCCGCCTGCGTCGGAACAGCCGCGATCATGGCCGGACGATCAATGCCGGGCAGAGTTTTCAGCACATGGCGCGACAAAGCCATCAGCGCCCCTGTATTACCGGCACTGACACAGGCTTGCGCCACACCATCGCGAACCAACTCCAGACCGACACGCATCGACGAACCGGGCTTACTGCGCAAGGCCTGAGCAGGCTGGTCACTCATGCCAATGACCTCATCGGCATGCTCAACACGCAGGCGCGCGCGATCGACACCAGAATGGCGTGCAATCAACGATTCAATAAGTTCAGATTGGCCGACAAGGACCAGGTGCAACGAAGGGTATTCAGCCAAGCAGGAGATGCAGGCTGGAACAATGCAGTGGGGACCGAAGTCCCCACCCATTGCATCAATCGCGATGATTTGAACGGACAAGATTTACTCGTCAGCGCCCTTATCAATCACTTTACGGCCACGGTAAACGCCTTCTGGCGATACGTGGTGACGCAGATGCATTTCACCGGTGGTTTTCTCAACCGACAAGGTGCTTGCAGTGAGAGCATCGTGCGAACGACGCATGTCACGGGCGGAACGGGATTTTTTGTTCTGCTGAACAGCCATAACTAATTAACTCCTAAACGTTTGGGTCACGCTTTAACTGCGCCAATACACTGAACGGGTTGGACCGCGTTACCTCGTCCTCGCTCGACTCGGGCTCTTCGAGGCCGGCCGGCTGCTGGCAATCTTTAGGGTCATGAGCCGGGACAATGGGCAAAGCGAGCAAGAGCTCCTCTTCAACCAGCGCCAGCAGATCCAATGGGTCTTCATCCAACTCAATAACGTCATAGCCTTGCGGCACTGACTGGGTATTCCCACCTACTTTCACCACAGCGTAATCACACTCGCTATGGATCGGCAAAGTGACTAGTTCCAGACAACGCTGGCAAACCATCTTGACCTCAACCTCGAGCTCGCTGTGAAAAACCACAGCATTGCGCTCGTCGCGCTCGAAAGAGAACTTCGTACGCACCATGCCTTGGTTATCGGCAAGCGGGCCGCAGAGGCGCTGTAAATCTGCAAGCTGCAGCTTACCTTCAAGGGTAGCGCTGCGGTCGGCTAATTTACGCGGATCAACGTGAGGTGGAATCGGGTCATTTGACATAGGCGGCGCATTCTAGGGATGCAACCCACCCCTGTCAAAGGAAATTCGGCCTGTCCAGCATTTGAGGTGATGGATAGAATCCACCACTCACCAGACAACCCAATACAGGAAATCGCCGTGCTGCCCTTGGTGCTCGCCTCAAGCTCACCCTACCGCCGTGAACTCCTCGCCCGCCTGCGCCTGCCATTCACCTGGAGCGCACCGGATATCGACGAATCAAGGCGCGCCAATGAAGACGCAGAAGCCCTCGTACGCCGACTATCACAGGAAAAAGCTCAAGCGCTGAGCGCAGCCCACCCGCAACACCTGATTATCGGATCGGACCAGGTCGCAGTACTGGGCGCACAAATCCTCGGCAAGCCTCACACCCTTGAACGCGCCTCCGAGCAATTAATGGCCGCCAGCGGCAACAGCGTGATCTTTCTGACCGGACTTACCCTGCTTAATAGCGCAACCGGCCAGCAGCAAACCGACTGCGTACCGTTCACCGTGCACTTCCGCCCTCTCAGCGAGGCACAAATCATGCGTTACCTGACTACCGAGCAGCCCTTCGATTGCGCCGGCAGCTTCAAAGCCGAAGGCCTGGGCATCAGCCTATTTCGCAGCACAGAAGGCAGCGACAGCAACAGCCTGATCGGCCTACCACTGATCCGCCTCGTGGATATGCTGCACGCCAACGGCATAGAACTCCCCTAAAGCAAAAAGCCCGATCAATGACCGGGCTCGCTTTCATCTGACTCACGCGCTAACGCAGCACAGCACCCTGAAAGCCCATCCACAGCGCAATGCGCTCAGCCATGCTGGCACCTATGGTTTTGGCGAAACGATCAAACGGCGACTCCTGCACAGTGAAGTCGACCAGCTCTTTCTCACCAATCACTTCGCGCGCGACATAGCTGGTATTACCCAGCGCATCAATTAAGCCCAATGGCAAAGCCTGCTCACCCGACCAAACCAGACCGGAGAACAACTCAGGGTGCTCGGCATCCTTCAAACGCTCACCACGCCCCTGCTTAACACTGGCAATAAACTGCTGATGGGTCGTTTTCAACACACCTTGCCAAAACTCGGTTTCTTCAGCTTTTTGCGGCTGGAACGGATCCAGAAAAGCCTTGTGCTCGCCTGAGGTATAAACCCGACGATCAACCCCCAACTTCTCCATCACCCCAACAAAACCAAAGGTTGCCGCCGTTACACCAATAGACCCCACCAGACTGGCCTTATCGGCATAAATCTGATCGGCAGCACTGGCTATGTAATAGGCACCCGACGCCCCTAGATCAGTAATCACGGCATACAGTTTAATTGCCGGGTATTCGGCACGCAGGCGACGTATCTCGTCATAGATGTAACCCGACTGCACAGGACTGCCGCCCGGGCTATTGATACGCAGAATCACGCCCTTGGTATTAGCATCCTCAAACGCTGCACGCAGACTACTGACGATATTGTCAGCGCTAGCCGCCTCTTGGTCGGCAATCATCCCGCGCACTTCAATCAGAGCAGTGTGGCTACCTGTAGTCGCACCCTTTTTCATCGCCAACATCGGCGAGAAGAGCGCCAGCGCGGCAAAGATATAAATAAAGGTCAGCAGCTTGAAGAAAATCCCCCAGCGCCGCGACCGGCGCTGCTCCTGCACACCGGCCAGTAGGGTTTTCTCTAACAACTTCCAGCTCTTCTCATCACCATCAGCTGCTGCCGATGCCTTCCATTCATCCGCCATGTACCACCACCTCAACTGACTGATTAGGCGCACGCTGACCCAGCCAGGCACGCAACTCGGTAAAACACTCTATAGCCAACGTCGGCTGGCACTTACGCAACGCCTGCAGCGACTGCGCACCATAACCGACCGCCACACAATCCATACCCGCGCGCTGCGCCATCAACAAATCGAAAGACGAATCACCCACCATCAACGCTTGATCGGCCGCAACGCCACTTTGCGCAAGAATTTCGTGCAGCATAAGCGGGTCAGGCTTGCTCGCCGTTTCATCGGCGCAACGACTGCAGTCGAAATAATCCAGCCAACCTCGATCCGCCAACACACGCTGCAAACCATGCCGACCTTTACCAGTCGCCACAGCCAGACGATAGCCCTCCGCACGAAACGCCTCCAACCCCTCCGCCACGCCGTGAAACAACGGTGAAGGCTCAGACTCTAAGGCCAGATAATTTTCGCTGTAGCTCTTACGCACGTGTTGCGCCAAGACCGCACTCTGCATATCGGGGTAAAGGCAACGAATTGCCTCAGGCAGACCCAGACCAATAATGCCGCGCACTTGCTCATCCGTGCAGCGCGGCAACTCACAGGCATCCGCCGCCATGTGCATGGCGGCAACAATGCGCCCAATGGAATCGACCAAGGTGCCGTCCCAATCGAAAATCAGCAGCTGATAATCACGCACTGAGCCGCTCCAGGGTTCGCGCCCACATCTCATCAACCGGCGCCTCTAACTTGAGCTTGCCCCCTTCAGGCAACGGCACGGTTAACTCGTACGCATGCAAAAACAAGCGCTTACCGCCTAGGCCACGTATTTCCTTGGTGAAGTCGTCATCACCGTACTTGCTGTCACCGGCAATGCAATGCCCGGCATGCTGCGTATGTACACGGATCTGATGGGTACGCCCGGTAACAGGCTTAGCCTCGATCAACGTGGCAAACTCACCAAAGCGGCGCAGCACACGGAACACCGTCAAAGCCTCCTTACCCTCAGGATTAACCTCGACCATACGCTCACCGGAGCGCAAATTACTTTTTAGCAGCGGCGCATTGACCTGCTTCTTGGCTGTAGCCCAATTACCGCGCACCAACGCCATGTAGCGCTTATCCACGCCATCACCACGCAATGCCTCGTGCAAGTGACGCAGCATGCTGCGCTTCTTGGCGATCATCAGCAGGCCCGACGTGTCGCGATCCAGGCGATGAACCAACTCAATATCGTTGGCATGCGGACGCAACTGCCGGAACGCCTCGATAACCCCGTAGTTCAATCCGCTGCCGCCATGCACAGCAATGCCCGCCGGCTTATTCAGCACGATTAGCGCTTTATCTTCATAGACAATCGCCGCCTCAAGACGCTGAAGAAGCCCCTGCGCAAGCGGCTCAGGCTCATCACGCTCAGCCAAACGCAGTGGCGGCACACGAATGATATCGCCGGATTGCAGCTTGTACTCAGGCTTGATGCGACCTTTATTTACACGCACTTCGCCTTTACGCAAAATCCGGTAAATCAATGTCTTAGGGACACCCTTCAGCTGGGTGCGGAGAAAGTTATCGATACGCTGGCCGGCAAGTTCCGGCGCAACCTCGAGCAGCTGAACGCCAGAGGTTGGAGGGGAAGGATTTGTCATCGCGCAATCATAACAATTTTTATGGAATTGAAGCACTTAATCATTGCTGCTATAGTCGGGAACGCCGCCAAAAGCGGCCTAGTTTGCGGGTGCTCTTCAAAACTGCCACCTCCAACTAACGCAATTCATTTGGGACGCAAGGCCGTCCAACGGATTATTAGATTGAAAGAAAGCCACTTAGGCTTTGAATAATCCGGAAACCAAGCCTTTAAGCCATGATGCGCAACCTGCCCCTTTGGACAGTTGCGATAATAGTAAACCCGCAGCGGATTTTCGCGAGCGGCACCCGAGTTTCAGCGATACGTGTAGGGTGGAGACGTACAACTGTTGGTCCGCGTAGCAGCTCGCTTTACCAAGACGCTTTATCTCGTCCGCTACCAACAGCTGATTCCTCCTCCTGACTTAGTGCTTTCTGTTAGTTACAGCGAGCAGGAGACGTCCGTCGCGGCCCAGCACAACAGGCTGATCGCCGCTAGACACTGGAACGCTTTACGACCGTTCCTGACGCACCTAACACTGCCCCCTGAAGTCGTGTGTGCCGAACGCCGCTTCCGCCAGCACCGGAAACCGACGGTATTACATGAAAAGAATGCTGATTAACGCAACTCAACCCGAAGAGCTGCGTGTCGCCCTGGTAGATGGGCAAAAACTCTACGACCTGGACATCGAGTCCGGCGCTCGTGAGCAGAAAAAATCTAACATCTACAAAGGTAAAATCACCCGCGTAGAACCTAGCCTTGAAGCCGCTTTCGTCGATTTCGGTTCCGAGCGCCACGGTTTTCTCCCGCTCAAAGAAATCTCCCGCGAATACTTCAGCAAGGCCCCAGAAGGCCGCGTCAACATTAAAGACGTGCTTAAGGAAGGCCAGGAAGTCATCGTTCAAGTCGAGAAAGAAGAGCGTGGCAATAAGGGCGCAGCCCTGACCACCTTTATCAGCCTTGCTGGCCGCTACTTGGTATTGATGCCGAACAATCCGCGCGCCGGCGGCATCTCGCGCCGCATTGAAGGCGAAGAGCGTAACGAGCTGCGTGAAGCACTGAACGGCCTGGTCGCACCAAGCGACATGGGCCTGATCGTGCGCACCGCAGGCCTGGGTCGCTCCAGTGAAGAAATGCAGTGGGACCTCGACTACCTGCTGCAACTCTGGACCGCCATCAAGGAAGCCTCGCTCGACCGCGCCGCACCTTTCCTGATCTACCAAGAAAGCAACGTGATCATTCGCGCCATCCGCGACTACCTGCGCCAGGACATCGGCGAAGTACTGATCGACAGCATCGAAGCGCAGCAGGAAGCCCTGAGCTTTATCAATCAGGTGATGCCGCAGTACGCCAGTAAGATCAAGCTGTATGAAGACAGCGTGCCGCTGTTCAACCGCTTTCAGATCGAAAGTCAGATCGAAACCGCCTTCCAGCGCGAAGTGAAACTGCCATCCGGCGGCTCATTGGTCATCGACCCGACTGAGGCCTTGGTGTCCATCGACATCAACTCGGCGCGCGCGACCAAAGGCAGCGACATCGAAGAAACCGCCCTGCAGACCAACCTGGAAGCGGCCGAAGAAATCGCCCGCCAGCTGCGCCTGCGTGATATCGGTGGCCTGATTGTTATCGACTTTATCGACATGACCCCGGCGAAGAACCAGCGCGCCGTGGAAGAAAAAGTCCGCGAAAGCCTCGAAGCTGACCGCGCCCGCGTACAAGTGGGCCGCATCTCACGCTTCGGCCTGCTGGAAATGTCGCGTCAGCGCCTGCGTCCATCACTCGGTGAAAGCAGCGGTATCGTCTGCCCACGCTGCAACGGCCAAGGCATCATCCGTGACGTCGAATCGTTGTCGCTGGCCATTTTGCGCTTGATCGAAGAAGAAGCCCTGAAAGACCGCACCGCTGAAGTGCGTGCACAGGTGCCGATTACCGTTGCGGCCTTCCTGCTCAACGAGAAACGCAATTCGATCACCAAGACCGAACTGCGCACCCGTGCGCGCATCGTGATCGTGCCAAACGACCACCTGGAAACGCCGCACTTCGAAGTTACCCGCATCCGCGACGACAGCCCGGAAGCGCAATCCACTCAATCCAGCTATGAAATGGCGACCATTGAAGTGGAAGAAGAGAAGCAGGCTGCAGCAACTCGCACCCTGGTTCGTCAAGAAGCCGCAATCAAAGCAGCCCCGCAGCGCACCGCACCAACCCCGATTGAAGCCGTTGCCGCTCAGCCTGTTGCTGCCGCTGAACCTAGCCTATTCAAGGGTCTGGTGAAGTCGCTGGTCAGCCTGTTCGCCAGCAAGGAAGAAGAAAAGCCTGCTGTCGTCGAGAAGAAAACCAGCGAACGCCCACAGCGCGGCGATGAGCGCCGTAACGGTCGCCAGCAAAACCGCAACCGCGGTGGTCGTAACAACGAAGATCGCAAGCCGCGTGAAGAACGCGCACCACGCGAGGAGCGCGCACCACGCGAAGAACGCCAGCCCCGCGCCGCCCGTGAAGAGCGCGCGCCACGCGAAGAGCGTGCACCTCGCGAGGAACGTAGCCCACGTGATGCCGTAGAGGTTCGTGAGCCGCAGGAAGTCCGCCAATCGCGCCCGCCACGCGAAGAGCGCCAGCAGCGTGACCGCAAGCCACGTGAAGAGCGCCAGACCCGCGAACTGCGTGAACCACTAGATGCCGCAGAAAACAACAGCACTGCCACAAGCGATGAAGCCCAGGCCGAGCGCCCACAACGTGAACCGCGCCAGCCGCGACCACCACGTGAAGAACGCAAGCCGCGTGCCGAGCAAGCGACCGCCGCAGCTGATGAAGAAGCGCTGAATACCGAAGAAGCTCTGCAAGATGACGAGCAGGACGGTAGCGAAGGTGGTGATCGTCCACGCCGCCGCTCCCGCGGCCAGCGTCGTCGCAGCAATCGTCGTGAGCGCCAGAGCGATGCCAACGGCAACCCGATTGAGGGCAGCGAAGAGGCAAGAGAAACAACCAGCGATGTAGACACTGCATTAGTTGCAACAGCGGCAGCCACTAGCGCTGTTACTGCAAGTGCAACTGCAGATGAAGCAACACCAGCGGCAGTGGAACCTGCACCGGTTGTTGTTGCCAAGCAGGAGCACGCACCTGAAGCGGCTCCAGCTGAAGCGCCAACCGCGCCAGTTGAAGCAACTGTTGAAGTAACGGCTGATGCAGTTGTTGAAGCAGCTGTTGAACAGGTCGCTGAAACTGCTGTTATTGAAGCGGTAAGCAGCCCTGTTGCAGAGACCAACGAAGCGCCAGTTGAAGCGGCTCAAACCGTTGAAGCCAGCGAAGCTGCACCAACGCCGGCTGTTGTTGAGGCACCGGCACAGGTTGTAGAAGAACCCGCCGCAGTGGTTGCTCCTGAGACAGTTGCCGAAGTGGCAGTCGCCGAGGCCGCACCTGCAGTAGTCGCCAGCAACAGCGGTCGCGCACCTAACGATCCGCGCGAAGTGCGCCGTCGTAAGCGCGAGGCTGAGCGCCTGGCCCGTGCAGCCGCAGAAGCCCCAGCTACTGCCTCGGCAGCACCTGCCGCCGAGCCGATCGCTGATGCTGCAGCTGAAGCAGAAACACCCTCCGCAGCGCCAGCAGAAGCTGAAGTAAAGCAAGAGCCGCAAAGCTCGCTATTTACTGAGGCAGATACTGAAGCACAGGATAAAGAAGCGGCCAAACCGCAAATCTAATCCGCTTCAGGCAATAAAAAAGGGGATGCTTCGGCATCCCCTTTTGCGTTGTTAGCCGCGCACATCTTCGCTCGCGACTCTATTGACCATGCCTACAGCACGTTAGGCTCAATCTCCAGCTCAACCGCAAAACGCTGCGCAACATCCACCTGAATATGCCGTGCCAACCCCAACAGCTGCGCACCAGTGGCCGCGCCATAGTTGACCAGCACCAGCGCCTGCAAGCGATGCACGCCCGCATCACCCTCGCGAAAACCCTTCCAGCCCGCCCGCTCGATCAGCCAGCCAGCGGCTAATTTGACCTGCCCGTCGGCCTGCGGATAAGCCACCAGATCAGCATATTCATCGCGCAAACGCTGCGCCAATTCAGCCGATACCAAGGGGTTTTTAAAGAAGCTGCCGGCATTGCCCAGCTCAGCTGGATCAGGCAGTTTTTCACTGCGAATGGCGCATATAGCCTGACTGACATCCAGCGCCGTAGGGACACTGATGCCCTGCTCCGTCAAACGCTGGCGCACCGGGCCGTAATCCAGATGCAGTGCAGCAACGCGGCTCAAGGCAAAACGCACACGCAGGATGACCCAGCGCCCACTTTCGCGCTTGAACAGGCTATCGCGGTAGGCAAAGGCACAGTCCTGCAGAGAAAACTCGCGCAGCTCGCCAGTGTGGCGATCCAAGGCCGTTAAGCCCGCAAACAGATCCTTCAGCTCAACCCCATAAGCACCGATGTTCTGCACTGGCGCTGCACCCACAGTGCCGGGAATCAGACTGAGGTTTTCCAACCCGGCAAAGCCCTGGGCCAGGGTCCACTGCACAAAGGCATGCCACGGCTCGCCCGCCTCCGCCTCAATCAGTACGCGCTCGCCGTCATCCTCGAGCAGGCGAATACCGCGACTGGCCATACGCAACACCAACGCCTGAACATCAGCAGTGAGCAGCAAATTGCTGCCGCCGCCCAGCAACAGCAACGGCAACTGCTGCGCGTGCGCATAATTTAACGCCTCGCGCACCTGCTGATCGTTTTCAGCCTCGGCAAAATGGCTGGCCTGGGACTCGACGGCAAAGCTGTTATAGGGTTTCAGCGATACCTGAGTGCGCACCTGCAAGCTCATACACGCTCCTTAAGCTCAAGCACCAAGGCATCGCAGGCTTGCTCGATCAAGTCCAGCACTTGGGCAAAACCGGCTTCGCCACCGTAATAAGGATCAGGCACCTCATCCAGCGCCAACTGATAACGGCGCAAGAACAGGTCCAACTCGGCCGAAGCGTTGCCTGGTCGGAGTTGCTGCAAGTCATTCAGATTGCTCGCATCCATCGCCAACACCAGGTCAAAAGCATGAAAATCGGCGGCATTGACCTGCCGCCCACGCAGAGCGGACAAATCATAGCCGCGCTGCTGCGCGGCTTGCCGGGTGCGCACGTCAGCAGCCTTACCGACATGCCAATCGCCCGTACCGGCCGAGTCGACCTCAATGCGACCCGCCAGCCCGGCCTCACGTAGCTTGTGGCGCAAAACACCTTCCGCCGTAGGTGAGCGGCAGATATTGCCCAAGCACACAAACAGAATGCGCATCAGGCCCCCAGCAGGCGACGAACCCGCTCCAGGTCTTCTGCGGTATCAACGCCCGCTGGCGGTGCTTCGAGTGCATCGGCCACATGAATACGCACGCCATGCCAGAGCGCGCGCAGTTGCTCAAGACACTCGGTGTCTTCCAGCCAGCAAGGGCCCCAGCTGACAAAGTCATGCAGAAACTGCGCACGATAGGCGTAAATACCGATATGCCGGCGATACGGCACACCCGCTGGCAGCTCGTCACGATTCTTGGCGAAAGCATCCCGCGCCCAGGCCAACGGCGCACGACTAAAGGTCAGGGCCAGGCCGGTTTTATCACTGACCACCTTGACCACGTTGGGATTGAACAGCGCCTGTACATCCTCAATCGGCTCGGCCAGGGTGGCGATGGCTGCTTGCGGATTAGCGGCCAGGTTGGCCGCCACCTGATCGATGATCGCCGGCGGAATCAGCGGCTCGTCGCCCTGTACGTTGACCACGATGGCGTCAGCCGCCAGGCCGAGAGCCGTGGCCACCTCAGCCAAACGATCGGTACCGGAGTTGTGGTCAACGCGGGTCAGCACCACCTGCGCACCAAAACCACGGCACACCTCGACGATCCGCGCATCATCGGTCGCCACCACCACCTGCTGGGCGCTGCTTTTGCACGCCTGCTCCCAGACATGCTGAATCATCGGCTTGCCAGCAATATCCTGCAGCGGCTTGCCTGGCAGGCGAGTGGAAGCGAAACGCGCCGGAATCACAACGGTAAAGGCAGTGCTCATTTACTTGTCCAGACGTTCGTCGACGTTGAGGGTGCGCGCTTCGGTTTCCAGCATCACCGGAATGCCATCACGCACCGGAAAGGCCAGGGCGTCGGCCTTGCAGATCAGCTCGCTTTTATCAGCCGCGAGCTTCAGCGGCCCCTTGCACAGTGGGCAGGCGAGAATATCGAGTAGTTTCGGGTCCATGGGAGATCCTTGAGAGGAAGCAGTTGCTGAGGCGGACGAAACCGCCGAATGATCAGAACAATCAGGTGCGCGGCACAAGGCGCTGCAATTGCTGATCAAACCAGGCGACAAACGCGGCCGAGGGCTCGGCATCCACCGCCAGGTACCACCAATCGTCAGCCGCAAAGGCACGGCACTTGACCGCATCCTTTTCCGTCATCACCAGCGGCAGCGCCGGGCTGAAATTCAGCAACTCGGCGCTGTAGGGCGCATGGTCGGCAAAGGCGTGCGCGACAGGCCGCCAGTGTAGCCCTTCGAGGGTGTTGAAGAAACGCTGCGGGTTGCCAATACCGGCGACCGCATGCAGGGCCTGACCGGGTGGAAAATGGCTCAGCGGACACTTTTCGCCGCTGTGCAGGTTAACCAGAGTATGCGGCCGCAGCGTAAATCCATAACCACCCTGCGGATCGCTTGATGCGCCGTTATAGAGCAATGCATCGACGCTTTGCAGGCGTTCGACCGGCTCGCGCAGCGGGCCGGCCGGTAGACAGTGACGGTTACCCAGACCGCGCGCCGCATCGATCAGCACCAATTCCAGGTCACGGGCCAACCGGTAATGTTGCAAACCGTCGTCACTGAGAATCAGGTCCAACGGTTCCTCAGCCAGCAAGGCCGCCACCGCGCGACTGCGGTCCGGGTCGATCATCAGTGGCACGCCACTGCGCTGCACAATCAATAGCGGCTCATCGCCAGCCACGCGGGCCGCCTGATCAGCCTGTACCCGCCAGGGTAACTGTGGCGGTTGCGCACCGTAGCCGCGGCTGACCACACCGACGCGCAGCCCCTGGCTACGGCAGTGCTCGATCAACCAGAGAATCATCGGCGTCTTGCCAGTGCCGCCAACGGTGATATTACCCACCACCACGACCGGCACCGGAGCACGGTAGATCTCGCCCTCACCCGCGAGAAAGCGCGAGCGCTTGCGCTGCACTACCGCACGATAGAGCCATTCAAGTGGACGCAGCAGCCCCAGCGCCGGATGACCGGCGTACCAGGCAGCCGTAATGCGGTCAGTCAGACTCATCGACGGGCAAGCCTCAAGGCGCGGCTTGCGCCTCAATGGTGGTCATGCGCAGGTGGGCAAAGCCCAGCTTGCCGGCGGCATCCATGGCGGTAATCACCGCCTGATGCTGCGTCTTGGCGTCGGCACTGATGATCAGCGGCAGGCTGTTATCGCCTTCCGACTCCTTCTGCAGCGCCGCCATCAGGCTGGGCAGATCGCTTTTCAGCAACTGTTTGGCATTCAGCGAATAGCTGCCATCGGCGGCAATCAGGATTTCCAGCTGCTTCAGCTCGGTCTGTTCTGGCGGCGTGCCCGTGGCGGCTTCCGGCAGGTCGATCTTGAGCTGGGTTTCCCGAGTGAAGGTTGTGGTCACCACAAAGAACAGCAGCAGGATAAATACCACGTCGATCAACGAGGCCAGGTTGATCTCAACGTTTTCCCGCGGTTTACGCCGGAACTTCACGCCTTGCCCTCGCCCATATCAACATCGCGGTCGCCTTGTACCACTTCAACCAGACGAATCGCTTCCTGCTCCATGCCCACCACCAGCTCATCGATCCGGCGCTGCAGGTAGCGGTGGAAGAAAAGGGCCGGAATCGCCACCATCAGCCCCGCGGCCGTGGTGATCAGTGCCGTGGAAATACCGCCAGCCAGCAATGCCGCATTGGCCATGCCCGAGCCCATAAACGAGCTGAAGATTTCAATCATGCCCAGCACCGTGCCGAGCAAGCCCAGTAGCGGTGCGATGCCGGCGATAGTGCCCAGGGCATTTAAGTAGCGCTCCAGGTCGTGAATCACCCGCGCGGCGGCTTCTTGAATGCACTCTTTCATGATCTCGCGACCATGCTTGGAATTGGCCAGCCCAGCGGCGAGGATCTGCCCGAGCGGCGAATTGGCCCGTAATTCCTTGAGCCTCTGGTTATTCAGTTTCTTTTCTTTGATCCACTTCCACACCTGACCGAGCAGGTTGGGTGGGGTGATGCGGCTCGGCCGCAGTGTCCAGAGGCGCTCGGCAATGATGCCGGCCGCAGCGATAGAACACAGAATGATCGGCAGCATCATCCAGCCGCCAGCTTTTACCAGTTCCCACACGGTGGCAGATCCCCTTCACAAAAGTGGCGCCACTCTAGCATAGGGTCGCGGCCTCGCCGACCGCTGCCGTTCTCATTTTTCCCGCCAAAAACGTGCGTAATCACGCAAACCTTGCGCCGGCTCGAATGCACCCAGGCGAATCCGTACCGCGCCATGCCGTGCGGTGTCATAAGGCTGCGCCGTAATCGCCTGATAACGCGTCAGAACCTCAGTATGCGGATGAGCAAAAGCATTGTGTGCACCCCGTGAAATCAACACAGCGGACGGCTTAACCTTCGCCAGTAGTGCTGCAGACGAAGAGCTGCGGCTGCCATGGTGAGGCGCCAGCAACCAGTGTGCAGGCATCGCCAAACCGCTATTGAGCAGCGCGCGCTCAGCCTGACTGTCAATATCACCTGTCAGCCATAGGCGCTCACCACTGGCCTCGATGCGCAACACACAAGACGCCTGATTACCATTGACCGCACCGGCCCATTGCCAGGTGCTGAAGTGCACGCCGTCCCACTGCCAGCTCTCTGTGGCACAGGCCTGCGCTTGAAGTGAACGCGCCAACTTGTAGGGTTCACCGCTGATGACGCGCCCAACCGGCAGCCCACGCTTAATGGCAACAGCACCACCGGCATGGTCGCTATCGGCATGACTGAGCAACAGCAGATCAAGCCCACGCACATCCAGCGCCCGCAGCGAGGGCAGCACTACCCGTTCGCCCGTATCGAACTCGCCAAAGCGCGGCCCGGCGTCATACAGCACCTCATGTTTCTGGGTGCGTACCAGCACCGCCAGCCCCTGCCCCACATCCAGCATCCATACCTCAGCCCGGCCGTGCTCAGGCCGCGACTGCGCGGTGAACAACAATGGCATTAGCATTAATACCCCAAGGCTGCGTACTGGCAGAGCGGCCGGCAATAACAGCACCAACGCACCCAGCGCCACCAGCAGCCAAGCCCAAAATGGCAATGCACTGGGTAACCAGGCAGGCATCCACAGGGCCAGTTGCGCAAGCAAGCCGAATAGCCAATCCAGCAGCCAACCAGCGACGCCGAGCAACGCAGCACCCACCCCAGGCAACGGCAGCAATAGCGTACCGAGCAAGGCCAACGGCACCACCAGCAAGCCCACTACAGGCACGGCCACCAGGTTGGCCAAGGGCCCGCTGGCACTCACGGGCAAACCCAGTGCCAGCAACAAGGGCAGCAAACCAATCGCCATGGCCCACTGCGCGCGCAACAGCGTGCCCCACCAAGGCCAGGCACCCAGCCTGCCGCTTAAGATCAGAATCAACAGCATCACCGCGCCAAAGGATAACCAGAACCCTGGCTGCAAGCTGACCAGCGGCTCTAACAGCAACACCGCCAGCAAAGCCAACAGCACAGGCAACCCCACACCCAGGTGGCGAAAGCGCCAACGCCATAACAGCACCAGAGCGACCATCACGCAGGCGCGCTGTACCGGCACTTCAAACCCAGCCAACGCGCCATAAGCCAAAGCGCCCGTTAAAGCCAGCACGCACGCGCAGGGCAACCAGGGCCAGCGCCGCGGCCATAACCCCAGACGCGCCAACACAGCAACCAGGCCATACAAAAGCGTTGCTAACAGCCCTATATGCTGGCCTGAGATCACCATCAGATGCACCGTACCGGTGGCCTGTAGCACCTGCCAATCGGCTGTCGACAGCCCTGCGCCATCACCCAGCACCAACGCGGCCAAAGCACCTGCACGGCCATACGCTGGAGTTGCCAACAGATGTTGCCGCAAGCGATCACGCCACGCCCCGGCGCCACTGGCTGGATAAATCAGCTCACCCGCTTTCACTGTGCCGGTAGCCCCAATACGCTGCGCCAACAGCCAGGCTTCATAATCAAATGCCTGTGGATTGACCAAACCATGGGGGCGCTTGAGGCGAACCGCTAGGCGCCAAGTCTCCCCTGCATGCAGCGCGGGCCCGCCATACCAAGACAGGCGTAACCGTTCGGGCAACGCCCCGCGGCGCGAAACCGCCTGCTCTAACTCGAAGCGCACCACCCCTTCACTGACATCGGGCAGGCCGACCACCCGCCCCTGCAACCACAGCGTGCGCGCATCTAATGATGGTGCCAGACGATCATCCAGCGCCCACTGCGCCGAGACGCAGGCACACGTAAAGCCGAACAGAAACAAGGCAATGGGATAGCTGCGAAACGGCAACAGCATCAACCCCACAATTGGCAAAAGAGCCAGCAACCAGAACGGCGGCAAGGCTGGAAGAAAACGCAGCGTCAGTAGCCCGGCCACCAACGCTAATATGCCGCTGCGCATAGACTCACTCCTTGAGTCGGGGAGAATACTTAGCCTGAAGACCCACGCTTGCTTATCTGCTGTCACAAAGTGTGAAAGCAGGCAGCGCGCAATGGGTGCATAATGTCGGCGCTTTTACCTGCCAGAGAGCCTTCATGCCGCGTCGTTTATTTAAGCGCTACATGCCTCACCCAGACCGCATCAAGGACAATAAATCCCTGCGTTTTCTGGGCAGCCTGATTCATGACCCCAACCTCTGGCACCTGAATCGCCATTCCGTTTCGCGCGCTATGGCTATCGGCCTGTTCTGGGCGATGATCCCCATGCCTTTGCAAATGCTGGCTGCCGCAGCAAGTGCAATAACCGGCCGGGCCAACCTGCCGATCTCGATTGGCCTGGTCTGGCTGACCAATCCGATTACCATGCCGCCGGTGTTCTACTGCAGCTATAAATTCGGTGCTTGGTTGATGAATACGCCGACCCTGCAAATGCCGGATCACATCACCATCAGCTGGGTCGGCCATGTCTTGCAAACCCACTGGCAGCCACTTTACCTAGGCTCGCTGGTGATCGGCTTGGTGCTCGGCCTGATCGGCTATTTCGGCACCAATGCCTACTGGCGCTGGTGGGTGCAGCACAACTGGCGCAAGCGCCAAGAAAAACGCCAGCAACACTGAAACAAAAAAGCCGTTACTGAGTAACGGCTTTTTTGTTTCGATCAGCCTAGCTTATTCGTAGCGCAATGCATCGGCTGGCTGGATACGCGCGGCACGCCAAGACGGGTAGACGGTGGCCAGGAAGCTCAGGGTAAAGGCTGCGCCACAGATCAGCAGGACATCCGACAGCAGCAGCTCTGATGGCAGGTTGCTGATGAAGTAGACATCCGAGCTCATCACCTGCTGGCCGCTCAACTGCTCGACCCAGCCCACTAACTGGCTGACATTCAGCGCAGCGAGCACACCCAGCACCGCGCCGATCACCGTACCGATCACGCCGATCACCGTGCCTTGGACCATAAAGATGCCCATGATCTGCCCTGGCGTCGCGCCGAGGGTACGCATAATGGCGATGTCCGCGCCTTTATCTGCTACCACCATGATCAACGTAGCGATGATATTGAAGGCCGCCACGGCGACGATCAGCAACAGCAATAGACCGATCATGGTCTTTTCCATTTTCATCGCACTGAACAGACTGCCTTGGGTCAGGGTCCAGTCGCTGGATGTGTAACCCGCCCCCAGGCCACGGACAATCTGCGCAGCCACCTGTGGCGCTTGATACAGATCCTGCAGTTTCAGGCGCACGCTTTGCACCTGGCCTGGCTGCAGGCGCTGAATATGCGCAGCATCAGCGACGTGAATCAGCGCCAGGGAGCTGTCCAGCTCGGCGCCCACCTTGAAGACCCCCACCACATTCAAGCGCTGCATACGTGGGCTGATACCGCCCGGCACGCTGCTCAGCTCCGGCACAATCAGCGCCAGCTTGTCGCCCACCTGCAGCTGGAAGCGCCGCGCGGTGATCTCGCCGAGCACCACACCAAACTCGCCCTCACGCAGATCGCTCAGGCGCCCTTGCTGCATATGCTTATCGATGATCGAGACTTGCGGCTCCAGCGCCGGATCAATGCCGTGCAGCTGTATCGGCTGCATAGCCCCGCGCACCGAAAGCATGCCTTCCAACTCGGCAAAGGGCACCGCCGCGAGCACCTGCGGGTTGTTCTTCGCGGCTGCGGCAACCTGCTGCCAATCATCTAGCGGCTGCGCACCGGCAATACTGGCGTGCGGCACCATGCCGAGGATGCGCGTACTCATTTCCTTCTGGAAACCGTTCATCACCGACAGCACCACAATCATCGCCAGCACGCCTAGCGCCAGGCCGATCATCGAGGTCATCGAGATAAAGGAAATAAAGTGATTGCGCCGCTTGGCCCCGGTATAGCGGATACCGATAAAGATACTCAGGGGACGAAACATCAGGCGGCCACCAACTTGCCGTCTTCGAGACGCAAAATACGGTCCATTTGTCGGGCCAGTTCCATGTCATGGGTGACGACCAGGAACGCGGTCTGCGAGGACGTGCTCAGTTCCTTCATCAGGTCCTGAATGCCTTGCGCGGTGTGATGGTCAAGGTTGCCGGTAGGCTCATCGAGCAATACCAGCCCAGGCTGGTTAACCAGGGCGCGGGCAATCGCCACCCGCTGACGCTCACCGCCGGAAAGCTCCGAGGGTTTATGCGCCAGGCGATGACCGAGGCCCACCCGCTCCAACAGCGCCGTGGCGCGCTGGCGTGCTTCGGTGATTGACGTACGGCCAATCAGCAATGGCATGCAGACGTTTTCCAGCGCGGTGAATTCTGGCAGCAGATGGTGAAACTGGTACACAAAACCCAATGCGCGGTTACGCAGCAGGCCGCGCTGCTTTTCATTCAGCGCCGATAACTCCTCGCCGGCCAGCCAGACGCTGCCAGTGCTCGGGGTATCCAGGCCGCCAAGCATATTCAGCAAGGTGCTCTTGCCCGAGCCGGAACTGCCAACAATCGCCACGCGCTCACCAGGGTGCAGCTCAAGCTGCAAGTCGTGCAGCACGGCCACTGATTGCGGACCCTCGTCGTAGCTTTTACCCAGGTTGCGACAACTCAACACTGCACGATCTTGCATAACCGAATCACTCATAACCTGATCATTCATAACGCAGAGCCTCCGCCGGCTGGGTACGCGCCGCACGCCAGGCCGGATACAGGGTGGCGAAAAAACTTAGAACCAGGGCCGCACCGCAGACCAGCAGCACGTCCGCCAGCATCAACTGAGACGGTAGGTAGTCGATGAAGTAAACATCGGCATTGAGGAACTTGATCCCCAACACGCCTTCCAGCGCAGCAATGGCGCTGCTGATATTCAAGGCAGCGAGACAACCCAGCACTGCACCGATGGCTGTGCCGAATACGCCGATCACCGTACCTTGGACCATAAAGATCGCCATGATCTGCCGTGGAGTTGCGCCCAGGGTACGCAGAATGGCGATATCGCCCTTCTTGTCAGTGACCACCATCACCAGGGTGGAGATGATATTGAATGCCGCGACCGCAACGATCAGCAGCAACAGCAGGCCAATCATCGCCTTCTCCATGCGGATCGCCTGGTACAGGTTGCCGTGGGTACGCGTCCAGTCGCGGGCATAGTAATCGCCCTCGCCCAGGGTTTGCGCCAAGGCCCAGGCCGTGCGTGGGGCTTCAAACAAATCAGCGAATTTCAGGCGAATGCCCTGGACCTGATCAGCCTGCCAGCGCTGCAAGCGCGCCAGGTCCTGCACATGGGTCAGGGCCAGGTGGCCGTCAATTTCACCGGCACCCACATGAAAGATGCCAACCACGGTAAAACGCTTAAGCCGTGGGAACATGCCAGCCGGCGTCACCGTGACTTCAGGCGCTACGAAAGTGACCTTATCGCCCAGACCGACGCCCAGTTTGGCGGCGGCTTTGTCACCCAGCACCATGCCGAACTCGCCAGGCTGCAGCGCCTGCAGACGGCCCTGCTGAAAGAAATTGTCAATGATCGAGACCTTGGCCTCTTCAAGCGGATCAACGGCATTGATCAGCACTTTTTGCACCTTGCCGGCGTTGGTCAGCAGGCCTTGCATCTGGCTAAAGGGGGCCACCGCCAGCACTTGCGGATTGCTCTGCGCCTGTTCGGCCAGGCGGCGCCAATCGTTGATCGGCGTGGCACTTTCCACCGTGGCGTGCGGCACCATGCCGAGTACGCGGGTGCGCATCTCATGGTCGAAACCGTTCATCACTGACAGCACCAGAATCATCACCAGCACACCCAGTGCCAGCCCGATCATCGAGGTCAGGGAGATAAACGAGACGAAGTGGTTACGGCGCTTGGCCCGCGTGTAGCGCGTGCCGATAAATACGAACAGGGGTCTGTACATTTCGAGGCTGACTTGAGGGAAAAAGAAACGTCCTTGTGGCGGGGGTTGGCGAGCAGCCTTACACTCTGACCACTACTGCTGCCATGGGTTCGCCATGCCGACTCAAGATGAAAATGATCGTCGCGAATACTATCGTATCGACGATACGATCGCACTGGAATTCACCCTACTCTCGGGCGCCGAGGCCCTGGCCAGTGACGAACTTCACGACAACTCGCCGCTGTTCAACCTACTCAGCGACCTGCATTTGATGGACTTCGAGTCACAGCATTTGCTGCGGCATATTTCAGAGCGTGATCGTACTCTGGCCAATTACCTCAAGGTCATGAACAAACGCATCGACCTGCTCGGTCAGGCCGTCGCGCAAAGCCTGCTGCGCGAAATTGGCACACCGCGCCGGGTCAGCCTTTCCGAAGGGGGCGTCAGCTTCAATAACCATCAGCCAGTGGCCGAAGGGGCGCACCTAGCACTGAAGATGGTGCTGATGCCGCAAGCCCTGGGTCTGCTATTACGAGCCAAGGTGGTGCATTGCCAGGCATTACCCTCGCAGCAATTTGAGATTGGTGCGGAGTTCGAAGCCCTCAGCGATGCCCAACGCCAGCTCCTCGCCCGGCATATCCTGCAACGCCAGGCACTGGAACGTCGCCAAGCCCGCGAGCAGCCACCACAACCCTGATAGCGAGCCAACATGCCACGCCTGTTTCTGCTTATTGCCCTGCTGTTGCCCTTTAGTGCGTTCGCCGACACCCTGCAAATCCCTCTGGGCCAGCAAGGTGCCAGCGGTCTTGCACTGCCGCAGCTGGGTGAGTCACAACGCGCCGTACTGGAACGTTTCGGCCTAGCCGATGAAGAACACCCAAGCGTTGGCAACCCACCGATTACCCGCTGGGATTACCGCGAGTTCAGTGTCTATTTTGAGAACACGCACTTAATCAGCAGCGTCCGCCATCATCAGCCCGGCACAACCCGGCACAACAAGGAGCCACAGTGACAGTTATCTATGGACATCGCGGCGCCAAAGGCGAGGTGCCGGAAAATACCCTGGCCAGCTTCCAGCAATGCCTTAAGCATGGCGTGCGCCGCTGTGAGCTGGACCTGCACCTATCGCGTGATGGCGAGCTGATGGTGATTCACGATCCCACGCTCAAGCGCACCACCGGCCGCCGCGGCAAGGTGGTCGAACATGACGCTGCTGAACTGGTGGGTTATGACGCGCGCAAAGGCGGCCCTGGCGCCGTGTCGCCCTGCCCCATCCCACGCTTGGAAAAACTGTTCCAACAATGCGACTTCGAGCACTGGCAGCTGGAAGTCAAAAGCGCCTCTAAGGTCCGCGCCGCGCGCATGGTTGAGGCCATTAGCGAGCTGGCTGAGCGCTACAAACTGACTGACAAAGTCACGGTAACGTCCAGCTCACGCGAGGTACTTGGCGCGCTGCAACGCCTGACGCCGCATTTGCAACGCGGCTTGGTCGCCGAGTACGCCTGGCTCGACCCACTTAAAGTCGCCAAGCATTACGGCTGCCATCTACTGGCCCTTAACTGGACACTGTGCACCCCGGAGCGCCTGCTCAAAGCGCAAAAAGCTGGCTTGCATGTCTCCGTATGGACAGTCAACGAGCCAGCGCTGATGCGGCGCCTGGCCGATTTCGGGGTGGACAGCATCATCACCGACTTTCCCGGACTCGCCGTGCAGACGTTGGGTTGAGCACCTCAGTCAAACGTCACGATCGGGTAGGAGGCGGCCTCACGGCCGCCGTCCTCCCACACCACCGTGCGTACGGTTCCGTACACGGCGGTTCAGGC
>NZ_JAPPVG010000030.1:0-39910 GCF_028680365.1 Pseudomonas sp. MIL19
TCCAAGTCGCCAGGCTCACCACCACAGTGAACCCGACAGCGCCAGTCACGGCGCTACGCGCCATGCCTGGCGCACCATGAAAAAGCCGCGCAGTGCGCGGCTTTGGAGTTGGTGGGCCCACACGGACTCGAACCGTGGACCAAAGGATTATGAGTCCTCTGCTCTAACCAACTGAGCTATGGGCCCTCAGAGGCGGGCGGATTATACCGGTGCCTTCGCGGTAGCGCCAACCGAATGGCCTGGAGTGAGGCAGTTTTGTACGAAGGCGTCAGCTTGGATGGGCAGCTAATAGCAAAAAATAGAGATATCTGCCGGCAACGGCAAGCCTGAGGACACAAGCAGTCAGATGAACGCAATTAAGCAGTGAGCCGAACAGGTTCGCTAATCGGCTCACCGGTTAGCAAATTCATGAATGCCCCAGGCTCTGGCTGCAGCGCAGCTAGTCGCACTTCAGCCGGCAAGCTGAACCGAGTGCTTAACCGCTGCCTATATCCGTGCGTACCCCGCAAACAAAAAGCCGCGCATTGGCGGCTTTTCCTTTATACCCATAACCGCTGAATTAGGTTCCCGCTCAGCTGTTCTGCTGCGCTACATAGTCCCGGAACGCCTGCAGCGGCAGCGGTTTACTGAACAGGTAACCTTGGAACTGCATGCAGCCGTTGCTGAGCAAGAACTGCTGCTGCGCTTCGTTCTCGACGCCTTCGGCGATCACGGTCATGCCCAGGCTTTGCCCCAAGCCGATAACCGTACGCACGATGGTTTCGCTGCTGCTGTCGGTGAGTACGTCGCAGATAAATGAGCGGTCTATTTTCAGGGTGTCGAGGGGCAGGCGTTTGAGGTGGCTGAGGGAGGAAAATCCGGTGCCGAAGTCGTCCAGCGAGAAGCGCACGCCACGTTCGACCAGGGCGCTCATTTTGTGCTGCAGGTCTTCAAGGTCTTGCACGATCAGAGTCTCGGTTATTTCCAGATCAAGCCGCCGAGCATCAATGCTGTGCTCGTCGAGCAGCGCGAGGGTGTCCGCGACAAAGCTGGCCTGACGAAACTGTTTTTGGCTGATATTGACCGCGAGGCCGATGCCTGCGAATAACGGCTCGTCGCTCCAGCAGCGCAGTTGCCTAACGGCTTGCTCAAGCACCCACTGACCAATCGGGATAATCATCCCGGTTTGCTCGGCATGGCCAATAAACTCGGCTGGGGCTACGAGCCCACGCTGCGGGTGCTGCCAGCGGATCAACACTTCGGCACCGATTACCTGGCCGGTACGGTTGAGCTGAGGCTGGTAATGCAGCACGAATTGCTGCTCACGCAGCGCCACGCGCAAATCGCGGTCAAGTATTGAGCGCTCGACGGCATCGCTCTGCAGAATATGTAGCAGCACAAACAACATCAGCATGGCCACGATGCTCTGCACCCAAGAGCCGATCACGCGCACCTCATCCGGCAGGTTGTAAGCGCTTGATGGGGCCCAGGATGATGAGGCCAGCGCGGTGAATAGCCCGAGACACAGCAACGCAACGCCGTAGCGCAACCACATGGGCTCATCCCTGAACGCCATCAGCGCGGCCACCGCAATGGGCAGCAGGTACAGATGCGTGGCCCGTGGCGCCGCCGTGGTGTTGGGATCCAGCAACAGGGTCATGCCGACAATCACCAGGATGATGACGCCAAACAGCAGCAGGTTGGCCAGGCGCACTTGATTGCGCAGGGTCAGGATAAATACACCCAGCCCACAAAGGATCAGCAGCAGGTCCATCAAGACGATGCCCCAGCCCCCCTGCAGGGTGAAAAAGACGCCCCATAAACTGCCGACAAGCACCAGCACCAGACTGGCGAGCATGCGCATACGCCGCTCACGGCGCTGACCGATCAAGAGCAGATCAGGCGAATACCAGAGTTTGGCGACCTGTTTGGCAAAGGACGAAAGAATGGTCATGAAGAATCCCTGATTGACCTATTGATTCGTGAACCGCGCCTTGGCGTACTGAGTTTTCAGCGCGGCGCAGGGGGTTACCGAGTGAGTGTAGTCGCCGCTGTGGGCGCCCTGCACGGCTGCAGGCCCAGCTTAGAACTCGCTGAGGCGAACGCTAGGCATTGCGCGGCCGACCAACTGGTTTCGGCCCTGTGCCTTACCGCGATAAAGCCGCTGGTCGGCACAGTGGTAAAGCTGCTCGGCAGTTTGGCCGTCGCTGGGCCATTCGGCCATGCCAAAGGTCACTGTCAGCACGATCTGCTTGTCGCCGTAAGTCAGCGGCTTACTGGCGATTTGTTCGCGCAGCATTTCCACTAAGGGTTCGGCCGCACTGTGTCCGGTATTGCGCAGCAATAAGCCAAATTCCTCACCGCCCAGGCGGCCTAGGGTGTCGGTGTTGCGTAGGCGCTGGCTGAGGCTGTTGCAGATATGCTGCAGGGCCTGGTCGCCGGCAGCGTGACCGTATTGATCGTTGACCCGCTTGAAGTGGTCAACATCCAGGATCACCAGCACTAACTTGGCCTGGCTGCGCTGGGCCTCTCGTACGCTCTGCTCCAGGCTCTGCTGAAAACTGCCCCGATTAGCCACCCCGGTCAGAGCGTCGGTACGCGCCATCCGTTGCAACTGCTTATAGGCAAAGGCACGGCGAGCTTCGTAGAGGTGCACAAAGACCATGAGCAACACACCACACAACAGCGCATTGCCCAGGTCGATCAACCCCTCGGCATCTAGACGCACGGGATAGGTGTTGAGGTAGAGCAGGCAGGCGGCGAGCACAAAGGGCAGCGCCAGCATACTGCCGCGCTTACGCCCAAGCAGTAGGTACGACATGACGGGGATGATGTAGACCCAGGCAAATGCGGTCTTGGAGGCATTGGGGATAACGATGATGTACAGCATAAAACTGAAGGTCGGCAGCAGGTAAAGGTAGATCCAAGGCAACAGGTTGCGTGCCCTGACAATGCCCCATACACCCCACAACAGCGCCACGCAGAAGATCAGCTCAATGCTCGCGAACAGGTAATTGCCGGCCATAAACTGCAACGCGCAGAACACCCCGAGGGTCAGCCCGGTGCAGGCATAGATCATCCGAATTAACGAACGACGGCCGAGATACTGCAGGTCGTCGACTGCAACGTTGTTATCACCGTCCATGTTGGCGCTCGACTTAAAGGGCATAACTTGCCACTTCATAGATGCTTGGTAACCTGCACTTTGCCTGAAAACCTAACCGATTAGCCAGGCTAGCAACAGCGCTCGCTCGCCGGGGCACAACAATCAGCGTGCTCACGCCCTACACCAGGCACTGATGCGTCAGGTATGCAGCGCGGCATCAGCCCTGCCCCACACATTCGGCGTCCACCTGCACAGCCAGCGCAGGGCTTACCCTCGCGTTAAACCGGCTCCAGCAGGCGCTTTAATGAAGTATCAAGGCCAGCCGCTCAGGCACGCGCTGCGAGCAGGGGCGGCATCGGGCAATCAAGAATATCGGCCACAGCGCGCAGCAACTCGGCCTCAGCGGCATTGATCTGGCCATCATGTTCGATGCAGCGCGCCATGGCCTTGAGCAGCTGCGGCTTCTGCAACGGCCGCAGCAGGCTTAAACGCCGCAGTGCACGTTCTAGCGCCGACAAACCACTGGCATCGGCCGCTAGCAGTTGGCCAACACTGAACGGCAGTTCGCTGTCCGCCTGGTTGAAGGCGCATTGCGCGGCCGCCTCATCCACGCCACCCGCACGGGCCAGCAGTGACAACACCACGCGCACTTCAGTGGCCAACTCCGGCAGCGCGTAGCGGCTGGCTTGTGCGCGAACACCTTCGACATTGCGCTCGACAATGCGCAGCAAGGTCCACTCCAGTAGAGCAACCCGGCCATCGGCGCGAATCAGCAGCGCCAGGTTGGCTTTCAGTGCGGCGAACTGATCGACAGCCAATTGCTTGAGCGCCGGCATGGCCAAGTCCAACAGGGGCAAACGCATACCCGCGGGTAACTGACGCAGCGGCGCGCGCACGCATTCAAGCTGCGTCGCCACTTCGGCGCTGATACGCGGCTGCAGCAGCGCCAACTGCTGCGCCGATTGCGCCTCAGCCGGGTCAAGCAACAGACCGTAGAGCAGCGCCTCGGCGCCATTGCAGCTGTGCGCCGCCGCACTCAAGACCTCATCCAGCTGTGCCAGTGAGCGACGCGCAACGACAAGGTGCGGCGCCTGCGGATCACCAATGGCACCAATCGCCTCACTCGCCGAGGCCGGGCTTAACCCCGGCACAAAGGCACTCGCACCAGACACACGGGCGGGTGAATCACTGCCCTCTGCGGCCGGCACTGCAGCGCTGAGCGCAGGCACCTGCGGGTAACGGCCATCCCAGCCGGGAGTAATCCGGCGGATGCGCTGATCCAGCGGTGGATGGGTGGCCAGCATGCCTTCCAATGCCTGGCTGATGCCGACGGCAAAGTACATATGGCTGAACTCGGCAGCATGCCCGGCTTGTAGTTGCGAGCCGTAGAGGTTGCCGCCGATTTTCTTCAAAGCCCCGGCGATGCTCTCCGGACTGCGGGTGTACTGCACCGCCGAAGCATCGGCGAGAAATTCGCGCTGGCGGCTCACCGCCGCTTTGATCAAGTTGCCGAAAAAAGTCCCGGCATAGCCCAACACCCACAGCGTGACACCGATGGCGAGCACCACCGCCACCGAATTATCGCGACTGGAGCGACGACCGCGACCGCTGCTGCGCAGCAGAAAACCACCGATCAAACCCAGCAGCAGAATGCCATGCAGCACCGACACCAAGCGGGTATTGAGGCGCATATCGCCGTGGAAGATATGGCTGAATTCATGGGCAATTACGCCCTGTAATTCATCGCGGCTGAGCTGGCAGATCGCCCCTCGGGTTATCCCAATCACCGCATCCTGCGGCGTCAGGCCGGCGGCAAACGCGTTGATCCCGGCATCATCGAGCACATACACCGGCGGCACCGCGGTGCCCGAGGCCAGGGCCATTTCCTCGACCACATTGAGCAGCCGGCGCTCTTCAAGGTTCTGTGGCGACAGGTTGATCAACCGCCCACCGAGACGCTCGGCAATCGCCTGCCCGCCACGGCTCAGTTGCAGCTGCTTGTACAGGCTGCCCAGCAACACCACACCGACAACCGCCAGCGCTACGCCGCCTACCAATGGCCAACTGGGCAGTAGGCTACCCGGGCCATCAAACAGGCCCTGGGAGCTCTGATGATTGCCAAATAGCTGCCAGATTGCCCCCAGCGCCAGGCTGGTCAGGGTAATCAGGCTCAGAACCGCCAGCACCATCAACATCAATAAACGCCCGCTGTGACGCCGGGCGCGATCCTGCTGCTCGAAGAAATTCATCCCAGTGCGCCCTTAGTTCAGAACGACACCTTTGGCGCGTCTTGAATCGCGGCGCTGTCGGCGAACTCCAGCAGGCTGGCGTCTTGCGCGTGACCGAAACTGGCGGCCAGTAACACCGGCGGGAATGACTGTTTATAGCTGTTGTAGGCCATCACCGCGTCGTTGAAGGCCTGGCGAGCGAAGGCCACCTTGTTCTCGGTGCTGCTCAACTCTTCACTGAGCTGCTGCATATTCGCCGACGCCTTGAGGTCCGGGTAGGCCTCAAGCGTCACATTAAGGCGGCCCAGCGCACTATTCAGCAGACCTTCTGCGCCGCTCAGTTGTGCCATGCCCTGAGCATTGCCCGGCTGCGCTGCGGCGGCCTTGAGCCCGGTTACCGCGTTATTGCGCGCGGCAATCACCGCTTCCAGGGTTTCCCGCTCATGGGCCATATAGCCCTTGGCGGTTTCTACTAGGTTAGGGATCAAGTCATAGCGGCGCTTGAGCTGCACCTCGATCTGCGCAAAGGCATTCTGAAAGCGGTTACGCAGCTTCACTAATTGGTTGTAGATACCAATCACGAAAAAAATCAGCGCGGCGGCAACCGTCAGGAAAATCAGCGTGGCAGTGGACATGGGGCAATCCTTATCGCATGCGAGGGAGCTGTCGATGGTAGCGGAAAAGCGCTGCAGCGAATGCTCACCGGCGCAAAACTGCAGGCCCTAAAGCGCCTGTAGGCAACTCCACGCGTCCTGACGTTTGGCTTATGCGGTGTCATCCAGATACCGCATGGTGGAAAAAGCTCTTGGAAAAATAGACCGACCGGTCTATATATTTAACCTATGAAAAAGACCTCGACCCGCGACAAGCTGATTCACGCCATGGCCGACGCTCTGCAACGCAAGGGGCTGCATGGTGTGGGCCTGAGCGAGCTACTGGAAATTGCCGGCGCGCCCAAGGGCAGCCTCTATCACCACTTCCCTGGCGGTAAAAGCGAGCTGGCGGTGGCGGCTATCGACCATATCAGCCGGCATATCGACAGCCTGTTCACCCAGCTTTTTACCCAGCAGCCGGACCCGCTCAAGGCGCTGCACAACTGGTTGCAAGGCGCACTGCAGCAGCTGGAGAACAGCCAGTTCGAGCGCGGTTGCCCGCTGGCCACCATCGCCCTGGAAAGCGGCCCGGAAGATCTGGAGATTCGCGCCGCCCTGCAGCGCAGTTTTACCGCCGTGCGCCAAGCGTTGAGTGCGCAACTGCATGCCTACGGCTACCCCAGCGAACAGGCGGATAACCTCGCCGCTCTGTTTGTCGCGCTGTATGAAGGCGGGCTGCTGCAAGCCCGCGTGGCCGGTAGTAGCGAACCGCTTAAGCGCGCCGCCACTGCCCTGTTCAACCTGACCCGCGAACAGTTTCCGGGAGGAGTCCGCCCATGAGCCTCGATACCCCAACCATTCTTAGCGAAACCGTGGCGCTGCCTGCCCTCGACGGTTATCCGCTCACCGCCACGCTGTATCACGCGCCGGAGCCTGTGGCGCAGCTAGTGATTGCCGGCGCCACCGGCGTCCCCCAGGGCTTCTACCGACGCTTTGCCGAGTACGCCGCGCAGCGCGGTTACAGCACCCTGACTCTGGACTACCGCGGCATCGGCCAATCGAAACCGGCCAGCCTGCGCGGCTTTGCCATGGATTATCTGGACTGGGCGCACCTCGACCTGGCGGCCGCCGTCGATCAGCATCGCCACCCGCAGCGACCGCTGTATATGGTCGGCCACTCCTTTGGCGGGCATGCCTTCGGCCTGCTGCCGAACCATGATCAAGTGCAGGGTTTCTACACTTTCGGCACCGGGGCCGGTTGGCATGGCTGGATGCCCAAAGCCGAGCAGCTACGCGTGCTGACCATGTGGCGGCTGATCGGCCCGCTACTGACCCGCTACAAGGGCTACCTGGCCTGGAGCAAGCTGGGTATGGGCGAAGATTTGCCGCTGGGCGTGTACAAGCAGTGGAAGCGCTGGTGCGGCTACCCGCGCTACTTCTTTGAAGACCCACAGATGCCAGATCTCGCCGAACGTTTCGCTCAGATCAGCACGCCGATCACTGCCGCCAACGCCCTGGACGACCTGTGGGCCCCGCCCGCCTCGCGCGACGCCTTTATGGCGGCTTACAGCGCCGCGCCCTACCAAGCCCGCACCATCGACTCAGCCGCCAGCATCGGTCCTCTCGGCCATATGGGCTACTTCCGCCCGGCGGCGCAGTCGTTGTGGGATGAAACGCTGAACTGGTTTGCCGAATTACAGGCGCAGCGCCAGGTGGCCTGAACAACCCAGAGCAAAGGAGGTTTCGCTGATGAGCATGATCCCCGCAGGCTTTACCCCGCTGTTTCGCAGCAGCCCCTTTCTTGATTTGCTCGGGCCGATCTATAACCAGCGCACCGACTCGGGCCTGGTGATTGGTCTACGCGCCGAGGAGAAACACTGCAATGCCCGAGGCCTGGTGCATGGTGGCGTACTCAGCAGCCTGGCCGATGTGGCCCTGGGCTATAAAAGCGCCTTCGCCCAGGAGCCGCCCACGCCAATAGTCACCAGCAGCCTGAGCATCGACTTCGCCGGTACCGCCAAGCTCGGCGACTGGATAAGCATCGAAACCGATGTACAAAAGGTCGGCAAAAGCCTGGCGTTTGCCAATTGCTACTTTGCAGTTGAGTCAGTACGCATCGCCCGCGCCAGCGCGGTATTTAGCGTGATCACACGCTAGCGTGCGGCAGATCAAGAAGGGTTATACGGCTTGGCGAACGCCATAAAAAATTGCCTGGAGCAGTTTTTAACATCGCGCAGCGATGGCCCGGAGGGTGGCTGCCCTGGATGGCAGGCCACAAAAACGTCGGGAGCGTTTTTGCGCGCAAGCACCGGAGGGGTGAAGCGCATGGGTGCGCTGAGCACAAAAAAGAAAACCCCGCTATTGCGGGGCTTTTGCAGACTGTTTGCTGACATCCTTGATCTGCTTGCCGTCCTGGCAGCTATCCCACGTATCCCTTTTATTCAATGCGCTTCCTGCGCGACGTCCTGATTTGTAGGTTAGCCATCGGCCAGCGCCGGGCATAGTGGCGATCCGCAGCACGCGCTGTAAGCCAAAGCTTACGCGCGTGCATCCCAGTAAAACCGAGCATCCGCTCGGCTTTATTTTGTGACGCAGGTCTTGTTAGACTCGGGTTTGTCTTACAAAAACAACAGACCCCGTCAACGGCGGTCACTGGGGCCACCTATGCGCTCACTGCTTTTTGCCATCGGCTGCCTGGCAGCCAGCATCAGCCCGCTTGCATCCGCCAATGGGCAAACCCAACTTTCCGATCCCAAAGCCGCCGAGCAACTGTTCTGGAATCCACTTTATGCTCAGGGCGGTACATCGTTGTATTGCGGCAAAGCCTTTAGCGGGGAAAGCGGCCAGTTCAAAGCCAGCCCGGTTTACAGCAGCAAGCAGCTGAAAAGCGCCCTGCGCTGCGTCACCAACCGCCAGTGCGCGATCATGAACCCGCGCTACGTCTATATGGCGTCTGACCTGCACAACCTCTACCCGGCCCTGACCCGCGTCGAGTTGGTGCGACGTAACGCGCAATTCGGCGATCTGGACGACAGCGTTCCAAGCAAATTCGACGACATCGGCTGCGACATGAAAACCAGCTTCCAACTGGTAGAGCCACGAGACGAAGCCAAAGGCAACGTTGCACGGGCGATCTTCTATATGCACGTCGAGTACGGCCTGCCCATCGTCGGCCAAGTGCAGGTGTTCAAGCAGTGGCACCAGATGGACCCACCGGACGCCGACGAAATAGCGCGTAACGACAAGATTGCCAACCTGCAGGGCACACGCAATCGCTTTATCGACAACCCCGAACTGGTCGAGCAGCAGATCAACAACTGATCCGCTGCCTCTCGGGGCGCAGCAATTAAGCCGTACACCCAGGCACAAAAAAACCGGCGCACAGGCCGGTTTTTTTGTGCTGCCGAAACGCTTAGAACTGCGCCGCGTCGAGTAGATACAACGACTCGCTACCGGCTTTAACCGAGGCCGTCAGCGAGTGAATACGCGGCAGCAGGCGAGCGAAGTAGAAACGCGCGGTGCCCAGCTTGCTGACGTAGAACTCGTCCTGATCCTGCTTGGCCAGCGCAGTGCGGGCCATCAGTGCCCACATGTAGGCGTAGGCGGTGTAACCGAACACCTGCAGGTACTCCACCGAGGCGGCGCCGACTTCATTCGGGTTGGCCTTGGCACGTTCCAGCAGGTCGGCGGTCATCAGTTCCAGGTTGGCGATGGCCTCTTTCAGCGGGTTAACGAACTCAGCCAAGCTGCTGTCAGCCGAGTCGGTAAAGGCTTTGATCTCTTCGGCGAAGTGCTTGTAGAACGCCCCGCCGCTACCGACCACTTTACGACCGACCAGGTCGAGCGCCTGGATGCCGTTGGTGCCTTCGTAGATCTGGGTGATGCGGCAGTCACGAATCAACTGCTCCTGGCCCCACTCACGGATAAAGCCGTGGCCGCCGAAGATCTGCTGGCCATGTACGGTGGTTTCCAGCGCCATGTCAGTAAGGAAGGCCTTGGCCACTGGGGTCAACAGAGCAACCAGTTCTTCCGCGCGCTTGCGGGTGGCGGCGTCTTCGCTGAACTTGGCGGTGTCGAGTTGCATGGCCACGTAGCTGGAAAAGGCACGACCGCCTTCGTTCAGCGCTTTCATGGTCAACAGCATGCGGCGCACGTCGGGGTGCACGATGATCGGGTCGGCGGCTTTGTCTTTCGCCACTGGGCCGGTCGGCGCGCGGCTCTGGATGCGATCGCGCGCGTACTCAACGGCGTTCTGGTAGCTGCGCTCACCCAGGGACAGGCCTTGAATGCCCACGCCCAGGCGCTCGTAGTTCATCATGGTGAACATAGCCGCCAGGCCTTTGTTCGGTGCATCGACGATCCAGCCGGTGGCGCCGTCGAAGTTCATCACGCAAGTGGCCGAGGCTTTGATGCCCATCTTGTGTTCGATGGAGCCGCATGACAGCGCATTGTGCTCGCCCAGCGAACCGTCGTCATTGACCATCACCTTCGGCACCAGGAACAGCGAGATGCCTTTCGGCCCGGCCGGAGCGTCCGGCAGCTTGGCCAGTACCAGGTGGATGATGTTCTCGGTCAGGTCGTGCTCGCCGCCGGTGATAAAGATCTTGGTGCCGGAAATCTTGAAGCTGCCGTCAGCCTGAGGCTCTGCCTTGGTGCGGATGATGCCCAGGTCAGTACCGGCATGCGGCTCGGTCAGGCACATGGAGCCTGCCCACTGGCCGGAATACATATTCGGCAGGTATTTTTCCTTCAGCTCTTCGCTGGCGTGAGCGTTGATCGACAGGCAGGCGCCGGCCGTCAGCATCGGGTACAGGCCGAACGACAGGTTGGCCGAGTTGACCATTTCCTCGACCTGGGCCGAGATTGCCTTGGGCATGCCCATGCCGCCGAATAGCGGGTCACCACCGACGCCGACCCAGCCGCCTTCAGCGTAGGTCTGGTAGGCCTCGGGGAAGCCAGCCGGGGTTTTCACCGCGCCATCGGCCCAGGAGCAACCTTCTTCGTCGCCACTGCGATTGAGCGGGGCGATAGTACCGGCAGTGACCTTACCTGCCTCTTCGAGAATGGCTGCGGCGGTGTCTTCATCCACCACTTCCGCCAGGGCCGGCAACTGGGCCCACAGCTTGGAAACTTCAAACACTTCATTGAGCACGAAGCGCATATCACGCAGGGGGGCTTTGTAGTCAGCCATGGGGCAAATCCTCGGACGAACCAGCAGGTATAAAGATGTGCTGGGAGTCTAACCGAACAACTTTTTAGACACATAGCGTCGCGTAATGACCAATAAGTCAACCCGTATTTAACCCGCCCCACACAGCAAAAACCCGCCAAATGGCGGGCTTTTACCAGTACGTACCGTCTGTCAGAGCGCGAAGTGCTCAGCCGGCAAGCGCATCAGGCATTCACTGCCCGCCTCGGCACCGGCCAGGTGCATGGCCGTACGCGGCAACAGGCGCTTGAAGTAGAACTCGCACGTGGCCAGCTTGGCTTGGTAGAACGCCGCATCGCTCGCGCCTGCCGCCAACTGCTGCTCGGCCACCTCAGCCATGCGCAGCCAGAAGTACCCTAGGATGACGTAGCCGGAGTACATCAAGTAATCCATCGACGCCGCACCGACCTCGTCCGGGTTCTTCATCGCAGCCATACCGATCTTCTGGGTCAGCGCGCCCCACTGCTGGTTGAGTGTCGCCAGTTGCGCGACATAGCCCTTGAGCTGTGGATGCTCGGCTTGGGCCTCGCAGAATTTATGCACGACCTTGGTAAACCCGCGCAGCAACTTGCCCTGGCTGCCGAGCACCTTGCGCCCGAGTAGGTCGAGAGCCTGAATACCGTTAGTGCCTTCGTAGATCAGGGCAATGCGGCAGTCGCGTACCAACTGCTCCATGCCCCATTCGCGGATAAAACCATGGCCGCCGAATACCTGCATACCATGGTTGGTCACCTCCAGACCCGTCTCGGTCATAAAGGCTTTGCAGATCGGAGTGAGGAACGCCAAGAGGTTTTCCGCCTCTTCACGTTGCTCGGCACTGGCGCCGCTGTGCGCTTGGTCGATCAACTGCGCGGTGAAATAGGCCAGCGCACGATTGCCTTCGTTCAGCGCCTTCATGGTCAACAACATACGCCGCACATCAGGGTGCACGATGATCGGGTCGGCGGCTTTATCCGGGGCTTTCGGCCCGGTCAGCGCACGCATCTGCAGGCGCTCCGTGGCGTACTTGATCGCGCCCTGGAAGCTGGTCTCACCGAGACACAGACCCTGCATGCCGGTGCCCAGGCGCGCGTGGTTCATCATGGTGAACATGCAGTTAAGACCCTTGTTGGCCTCGCCGATCAGGTAACCGGTGGCGCCATCGAAGTTCATCACGCAGGTGGCCGAGGCCTTGATGCCCATCTTGTGCTCGATTGAGCCGCAACTAACGCCATTGCGCGCGCCCGCCTCGCCCTGCGCATCCGGTAGAAATTTGGGCACGATAAACAGCGAAATACCACGCGTGCCAGCCGGCGCATCGGGCAGCTTGGCCAGCACCAGGTGCACGATGTTCTCGCTCATGTCGTGCTCGCCAGCGGAGATAAAGATCTTGCTGCCGCTGACCGCATAGCTGCCATCGGCCTGGGGCAAGGCACGGGTTTTGATCAGGCCCAGGTCGGTACCGCAATGGGCTTCAGTCAGGCACATGGTGCCGGTCCAGCGACCTTCGGTGAGTTTGCTCAGGTAGGTCTGCTTCTGTGCTTCGCTGCCGTGGGCATGAATCGCCGACATCGCGCCGTGGGTCAGGCCAGGATACATGCCCCAGGACAAGTTACTGGAGCCGACCATCTCGCTGATGATTAACCCCAGTGAAGACGGCAAGCCTTGGCCACCGTAAACCGGGTCAGCGGAAAGACCATTCCAGCCGCCCTCAACGTACTGGGCGAAGGCTTCCTTGAAGCCCTTGGGCGTGGTCACTACACCCTCGTTGATCTGGCATTCCTCTTCATCGCCCGAGCGATTCAATGGGGCCAGCACCTGCTCACAGAACTTAGCGCCCTCGGAAAGGATCGCACTGACCATGTCCGGGGTGGCATCGCTGGCACCCATCGCGGCATAGCTCGCGTGAAAATCGAAAACTTCGTCGATCAAAAACTGCATATCGCGCTGGGGGGCTTTGTACTCAGGCATGCTGGCTTCTCCGTCAGCTAGGGCGTTGATTTAGCACCTACGCTACGGCCCCCGCCGGACAGCAACAATCACCGTGCGAATGCTGAATACACTGTCATTAGCTGAAGGCCTTAGGCGCGCGCACTGTCGTTTTTGAGCGCGCCGCGGCGCAGGTCAAAACTGCGGACGCAATTACGCCCGGCGCTCTTGGCGCTGTACAACGCCTGGTCGGCGGCCTTTAACACCTCTTCAGGGTTGCGCCGCTCCAGGCCTCGCTCAGCCACCCCCATGCTGGCGGTTACCGACACATGACTCGCCGCACTGCCGCCGCGACGTGCCCGCCCCTGCTTGTCGTCTTGCGGGCGCGTGTGTGGGTCGCGCAGCTGGATGCGATAGGCTGCGATGGCCTGACGTACCACCTCAAGATGGGGCAGGCACTCCTCAAGCGTCTTGCCAGGAAATACCAGGGTGAACTCCTCGCCGCCGTAGCGGTAAGCCTTACCACCACCGCCGATCTTGCTCAGCTGGCGGGCGACCAAGCGCAGCACCTGATCGCCGACATCGTGGCCGTGGGTGTCGTTGAACTTCTTGAAGTGGTCAACATCAGCCATCGCGATCACATAACTGCGACCCAGTCGCTGCAGGCGTTCATTCAGGGCGCGGCGGCCCGGCAGACCCGTGAGCTCATCGCGAAAAGCCATCTGATAGGCCTCATGCGCGACAGCCGCTATAAGCATCAGCATGATCAGGCTGCTCATCACATTCAGCGCATTAGGCAAAATGAAGATATTCGGCAGCACCCACAACACACCGCACAGCCCTAGCAACTGCGCCGCATGCAATGGCCGTGGCGCCCGCAGGTACTGCACCAGCAGCGCAATCAGCCCTAACAAAAATGCCGGATAGGCCAACTGCACCAGCGCCAACCACTCCACCTGCAACGCCGGCCAACGCACCCGCGACAACCAATGCAGCAATGCCTCAGGAAAACGCTGCGCCATGCCCACCGCCACCGCACCCACGGCGAACAGGACCGCTGCCCGGGCGATCAGGTCCTGCAGCAGATGAGTACGCTCTTGCCAGGCGGCATAGAGCCCGTAGAGCAGCGGCAACAACAGGCTACAGAGGTGGAAGATCAGCGCCGCGTCGCTGCGCACCTGCCCCATTTCACGGAAGTGATCGACCTGGGTATCGAGCAGGAAGTAACCCAGATAAAGCGTCAACAGCAGGAACACTTCTCGCTGGCGACCGTACGCCAAACAGAACGCGCCACCGAGCAACAGCAGCAAGGTCGGCAGCACATTGAACAGTGATGTGAGGAACTCATTCAGGCCGGCCAATCGCGCTAACAGAAAACCACCGAGCAGAAGCAGCAACGAAGGCAGAAAATGGCCGAAACGCACAGCAGAAAAACGCGACAAAACGGGCACCATGTAGCGGCGAAAAGTAGTTAACGCCGCGTATTTTGCCTGTAGCACGCACATTGCGCATCCAGAACCGCTGTTAAATCCACCGGCTAGTGCGTGCGTTCTTAACCGGCCAACGGTTCATGGCGAGCGATCGCGAATGAGCGGCCATAAAAAAACCGCCACCCAAAGGGCAGCGGTTTTCTTGACCAGATACGGACTGAGGCTTAGTAGCCCAGCGCGAAGTCTTCTTCGGCCATGTCCATCAGGTTGTTGGCGCCAGACAGCATCGCCTCTACGTGCGTACGGGTACGCGGCAGAATACGCGCGAAGTAGAAGTTGGCGGTCTGCAGCTTGGCTTTGTAGAACGCCTCATCTTCAGCACCAGCTGCAATCTTCTCAGCCGCCAGACGCGCCATGTCAGCCCAGAAGTACGCCAGGCAGGCATAACCGGAGTACATCAGGTAATCCACCGAAGCGGCACCGACTTCTTCACGGTCTTTCATGGCGGCCATGCCCACTTTCATGGTGATGTCGCCCCACTCTTTGTTCAGCTTGGCCAACGGCTCAACCAGGCCTTTGATGGCGTCGTTAGCTTCGTTGGTCTGGCAGAACTTGTGCACGATCTTGGTGAAGTTCTTCAGCGCGCCGCCCTGGGTCATCAGAATCTTACGACCTAGCAGGTCGAGGGCCTGAATACCGGTAGTGCCTTCGTACATCATGGAGATACGGCAATCGCGAACGTTCTGCTCCATGCCCCACTCAGCGATAAAGCCGTGGCCACCGTAGATCTGCATGCCGTGGTTAGCGGCTTCGAAGCCCACTTCGGTCATAAACGCTTTGGCGATCGGCGTGAGGAAGGCCAGCAGTTCGTCTGCAGCTTTCTTCTCAGCTTCGTCTTTGCTGTATTTGACGATATCAACCTGCTTGGCGGTGAAGTACACCATCGCGCGGTTGCCTTCGGCAAAGGCCTTCATGGTCAGCAACATACGACGCACGTCCGGGTGGACGATGATCGGGTCAGCAGCCTTGTCCGGCGCTTTCGGGCCAGTCAACGAACGCATCTGCAGACGCTCACGAGCGTACTTAAGGCCGCCCTGGAAACCCAGCTCAGCATGGGCCAGACCCTGCAGAGCGGTACCCAGACGTGCAGTGTTCATAAAGGTGAACATGCAGTTCAGGCCTTTGTTGGCTGGACCGATCAGGTAACCGGTGGCGCCATCAAAGTTCATTACGCAGGTGGCGTTACCGTGGATGCCCATTTTGTGCTCGATCGAGCCGCAGGTGACGGTGTTGCGCTCACCGACATTGCCTTCAGTGCTGACCGTGAACTTCGGCACGATAAACAGGGAAATGCCTTTGGTGCCTTGTGGTGCGTCGGGCAGACGCGCCAGTACGATGTGGACGATGTTATCGGCCATGTCGTGTTCACCAGCGGAGATAAAGATCTTGGTGCCTGAGATCTTGTAGGTGCCGTCAGCTTGAGGCTCGGCCTTGGTGCGCAGCATGCCAAGGTCGGTACCGCAATGTGGCTCGGTCAGGCACATGGTGCCAGTCCACTCACCGGATACCAGCTTGGTCAGGTAGGTGTGCTTCTGATCATCGGTGCCGTGCTCAGCAATGGTGTTCATGCACCCGTGCGACAGGCCTGGGTACATGCCCCACGACCAGTTAGCGGTACCGACCATTTCGCTCAGCACCAGACCCAGCGACTCCGGCAGGCCTTGGCCGCCATGGTCAGCATCGTGCGCCAGGCTCGGCCAGCCGCCTTCAACATACTGCTGATAGGCTTCTTTAAAGCCGGTAGGGGTTTTCACGCCTTCCGGGGACCAGGTGCAACCTTCGGTGTCACCTACACGGTTCAGCGGAGACAGTACTTGCTCACAGAACTTGGCGCCTTCCTCAAGGATGGCGTCGACCATGTCTGGAGTAGCGTCCTGGCAGCCAGGCAGGCTCTGATAATGCGCTTCGTAGCCGAGCAGTTCGTCGCGTACGAAACGGATATCACGCAAGGGGGCCTTGTAATCAGGCATAGCGGTTGACCTCTGCGGTGGATTCTTAATGTGTAGGTGACCGGATATTCGGTCGTTTTCGGGAGCAATCCCGGTGCCTGGCTGCCGCATTGGCAAACAGGCTAATCAAACAAGCGTTTGAAACATACGTTTATGCCTATTTAATGTCAAGCACCCCAAGCGCCACTTAAGTCATCAGGTCGACAAGTGGAGTTGGCTCCTGCAAACCACTCAGCTGCGCGTACAGACCAAGATTAGGTGGCGGCGACCGGTTCTGCTGGGTAGGCGCAACAGACGGGTCATCGCCGGCGGATTCTTCTTCACCCTCTCGCCGCCGCTCGACACGCGCCTCCGTACCGGCCTGCACTTCACTGCGCTGCAGTTGCGCCAGCTGAACCCGCGCCTCGGCCATCTGCCCCAAGGCTTGCGCCGCCACCTGGCGGTCTTGCGCCGAGGGTTCGGCGGGCGCCAACGCGGCGCGGATCACCACATCCATTTTGCTGAGTGTGGCTTCAGGGTCATTCGCCACGGGGCTGGTATCGATACCCACTTCGCCGCCCACTGCATAACGTTTGCCATCCGGGCCACGCGTGTAGGTATAGGTTGGCGCCCCCGCATATTGTCCGCCGACTGCCGCATGGGCTTGCTCATGGCTGCGCACCTCCTGATCACGGCTGACCAGCTCAGCAATTTCGAGCTGTTGACGTTGCTGCTGCTCGGGGCTTGGCTCGCCTTGAGTGCGCGCGGAGGTATCGGCGTTGGTAGAGGTGTCAGCGGGGTTATCGGCTTCTTCACGCGCAGAGGCCGATTGCTCATCGGCTAACGCCTGAGGAGCAGTGACGGGGGCTTGAGTGGCGCGGGTAATGTCAGGGGAAACATCGGGGGAAACGCTCGCCACAAGAAGACGAGCCAGCAGAGGATTGGCTACAGCCGCAGGATAAGACGATGCGCCGCCAATCTGCATGCAATGATTCCTTGCCCGGAGTTGCCTACCCCTTTAACCGCCTTGAGTGCGTCCGGGGCGGCGACTCAGGCCGTGGTATCAATCAGGGTACCGAGCACCTCATCAGCAGTTTTCACCACCTTGGCACCCGCTTGCGCCTCATTCTGGCCTTGGCGCAAGGCGACCAGACTTTCCGCCAAATCGGGACGAGTCTGCTCGGCCGAGCTGGGCGCAGGATTGACCTGATTAGCCGGCGGCGTGGAATTCGGCTGCTGCGGCTGGGTGAGCGCGTTGCTGGCGATGTCCGCCGCGGCCTGATCGACCCGGCGCTGCCCGGATTGAATGGTGCTGATACCCGAGTTGAAGGCGCTGCCTGAGATTTCCATGCTTAAGCTCCCGCTTTAACCAACCACTAATGAAATAGATTTAAGCAGAAAGTGCTCGAAAAACGTACAGACAAAAGGCTATGGCAATTCGCCTGCTTATAGCGGGTTGCGCAGAAGATCGAGGTTGAGATAACTGGAAACCGCAGCCGGCGTAGCCTCCGTCAGGCGTGGTACATAACCCAAACAAGGCGCGGGCAACCACTCTGCCAGTGTTGCTAAATTGTCTTCAAGGCGCGAGGTCAGTGGGTCGACAATATTTGCCACCCAGCCTGCCAATGGCAAACCGTCACGCAAAATCGCCTCGGCCGTCAGCCGCGCGTGATTGATGCAGCCCAGCCGCACACCGACCACCAGAATTACCGGCAGCTGCAAGGCAATGGCCACATCCGACAACGTCGCCTGCCCGGCCAGCGGTACGCGCCAACCGCCCGCGCCTTCAACCACGGTGAAGTCTGCACGCTTATCCAGAATGGCTTGCACCGGCCCTTGTAGCGCCGCCACATCCAGCAATACACCGGCCTCGCGTGCAGCCAGGTGAGGGGCAATGGCGGGTGCAAATGCCAGCGGGTTGACCTCTTCGTAGCGCAGCTTGAGGGTGCATTCGCCCAGTAACGCCAGGGCGTCGTCATTGCGCAATCCATCGACGGTCAACATACAGCCCGAAGCGACCGGCTTGGCCGCAGCCGTAGACAAACCCGCCAGTCGCGCTGCATGTAACAGGCCGGCAGCGACAGTGGTTTTACCGATCTCGGTATCGGTACCGGCGACGAAAAATGCCTGAGTCATCTAGTTAACCTCCTTACGCAACACGCCGTAGAGCGCCTGATAGGTCGCCGGCAGCCCTTGCGGCTGGCGAAACTGCTCATAGGCCTTAAGCAACGCCAACATCCGCGCCCGCCCCGTCAAACCATCCGGCCGACCGGGATTAAGGTTATGCGCGCCGAGGGCTTTCAGCTCATGGGTCAGGCTGCGCACATCGGGGTAATACAGCGTTTCAGGTGCGGTGTGCAGGCTTAATAGCGCCAGCTCGCTGTCGCCACATAGGCGCTGATAATCCTCAAACTGGCGGAAGCGATTGACGTGGACAAAACCGTCCACCGCCTGCCAACTGTCACGTAACTCCTGCAGGGTGCCGACGCACAAACTACTAAAGGCCAGCACACCACCGGGGCGCAATACGCGCGCGGCGTCACTGAGCACCGCCGAAAAATCCGCACACCACTGCAACGCCAGGCTGGAAAACACTAGATCGCAGGACTGATCCTGCAGCGGCAGACGCTCAGCATCGCCGGCAACAAACTGCTGCGCGCCGCCCAGCGGCCGGGCGTGCTGCAGCATGCCTTCGGCGATATCCAACGCCACACCCTGACTGGCCGGAAAGCGCTCACCCAGGGCGCGACTGAAATAGCCGGTGCCGCAGCCCAGATCAAGCCAACGTGCGGGGCTGATCGAGCTGGGCAACTGCGCCAGAAGCTGTTGGCCGACCTTGCGCTGCAAAGCCGCCACACTGTCGTAGCTCTGCGCCGCCCGGGAAAAAGAGGCCGCTACCTGACGCTTATCAGGCAGGCCGCCGCGTGCATGTTCAGCTAGATCAGTCATGACCGGCCCCACGCAGAAAACTCTGAATAGCTGCGGCGATTGCAGCGGGACGCTCAAGGACGAAGGCGTGGCTGGCGTGCTCAATCAAACCAACCTCAACATCCTTCAGCTCCGCCAATAAAGCCTGAACCACGGCAGCCGGCACCAGCGCATCAGCGCCGCCGAACAGGTGCAACTGCGGGCCGACAACCGCCTGCAGCGCAACGCGCGTATCCAAGGCAGCCAGCACATCCAATCCAGCCAGCAGCGCGGCCGGCTGAGACGGCGGCGCGGCAGCGAGCAACTGCCGCGAAAGACCACGAGCATCCGCCGCACCTTGGGCGCAAAGCAAGGCAAAGCGCTTCACGGTAGCGGGCGTATTGGCAGCACAGCCCTGACGAAACCCAGCAAAGGTTTCGTCGGCCATGGCGCTTGGCCAACTCGGCTCGGCAACAAAACGCAAGTTACTGGCCAACGTCAGCAAGCCGCGACAATGCTCGCCACGACGCGCCGCCAGCTCAGCCGCAAGCATGCCGCCCAAGGACCAACCGCCCAGCCAGGCGTCCTGCGGCAGCCTGGCATCCAACTCGTCCAGCCAGTCAGCCGGGGCACTGGAATCCAATTGCGGCAGCGGCTCAATCGCCACATGCAGATGCGGATCAAGCCCGCGCAAGGCCTCAGCCAGGGGCTGCAACGGCGCAGTTCCCAGGCCCCAGCCCGGCAACAAAATCAGCTGCTCACGCATGCACGGCACCCTCGCCCGCCAACAGCGGCCAGCACTCGGCCAGGGCTTCCAGCAATAATTCCAGCTGCTCCAGGCTGTGCGCCGCGGACAGGGTCACGCGCAGGCGGGCACTGCCGGCCGGCACAGTGGGCGGACGAATTGCGGTGACCAGCAGGCCACGCTCACGCAGCATCTGCGACAGCTGCATGGCACGAGCGCTGTCGCCAATCAGGATCGGCTGGATTGGTGTGGCGCTGTCCATCAACTCAAGGCCGATGGATTGGGCACCTTCGCGGAAGCGCTTGATCAGTGCATGCAAATGCTCGCGGCGCCAATCCTCGCTGCGCAGCAGTTCTAGGCTTTTCAGCGTGGCGCAGGCTAACGCAGGCGGCTGACTGGTGGTGTAGATATAGGGCCGTGCGAACTGCACCAGGGTTTCGATCAGCTCCTCGCTGCCGGCGACAAAGGCGCCGGCGGTGCCGAACGCCTTGCCGAGCGTGCCGACCAGCACCTGCACATCCTCAACACCCAAGCCAAAGTGCTCAACGATGCCGCCGCCGGTGGCGCCTAACGGGCCGAAACCATGGGCATCGTCGACCATCACCCAGGCATTGGCGCGACGCGCTTCAGCACACAGCGCCGGCAGGTCGGCCAAGTCGCCATCCATGCTGAATACGCCATCGGTGACCACCAGGGTATTGCCCGTGGCTTTGCGCAGGCGATTGGCCAGGCTCACTGCATCGTTGTGCAAATAGCGGGAAAACCGCGCGTTGCTGAGCAGCCCGGCATCCAGTAGCGAGGCGTGATTAAGGCGATCTTCCAGCACGCTGTCGCCCTGCCCGACCAACGCCGTGACCGCGCCGAGGTTGGCCATATAGCCGGTTGAGAACAGCAACGCACGCGGCCGCCCGGTGAATTCGGCAAGCGCCTCTTCCAGCTCGTGGTGCGGGGTGCTGTGGCCGATCACCAGATGCGACGCGCCACCTCCGACGCCCCAACGCGCCGCGCCAGCACGCCAGGCTTCAATCACCTGTGGGTGATTGGCCAGGCCGAGGTAATCGTTGGAACAGAAGGCCAGCAACTGGCGGCCATCAACGGTGACCAACGGCCCCTGCGGCGATTCAAGCAGAGGGCGCTGGCGATAGAGGTTGGCGCTGCGGCGCTCGGCGAGGCGAGAGGCAAGATCGAAAGACATAGGCAGGACCCGGTGGATAACCGCAAACGGGTTAGCCACCCTACAAAGGACTAGGCAGGGCGGGTGAAACGACGCTCACCCGCCCTCCGACTTCAGACGGCAGCGTTATAAAACAGCTTAGAGTCGCGCTGCTCGACCAGGGCCTGCTCGATAGCGGCCTGATGCACTTCGTCGGCATGCTCTTCGCGCTCTTCTGGCTTGATGCCGAGGCGGGCGAACAGTTGCATGTCTTTGTTGGCCTGCGGGTTGGCGGTGGTCAGCAGCTTCTCGCCGTAGAAAATCGAGTTGGCGCCGGCGAAGAAGGCCAGAGCTTGCATCTGCTCGTTCATTGCCTCGCGACCGGCGGACAGGCGCACGTGCGACTGCGGCATCATGATCCGCGCCACGGCGAGCATGCGGATGAAGTCGAACGGGTCAACGTCCTGCTCATCGGCCAGTGGCGTGCCTTTGACCTTCACCAGCATGTTGATTGGCACCGACTCCGGATGCTCCGGCAGGTTGGCCAGCTGGATCAACAGGCCTGCGCGGTCGTCCAGCGACTCGCCCATGCCGAGGATGCCGCCGGAGCAGATCTTCATCCCCGAGTCACGCACGTAGGCCAGGGTTTCCAGGCGATCGGCGTAAGTACGGGTGGTGATGATGTTGCCGTAGAACTCCGGCGAGGTGTCCAGGTTGTGGTTGTAGTAGTCCAGGCCCGCCTCGGCCAACGCCTGAGTCTGGTCTTTATCCAGCTTGCCCAGGGTCATGCAGGTTTCCAGGCCCAGGGCCTTCACACCTTCAACCATTTTCAACACGTAAGGCATGTCTTTGGCCGACGGATGCTTCCACGCCGCGCCCATGCAGAAGCGCGTGGAGCCGATGGCCTTGGCCTCAGCGGCGGCCTCCAACACCTTCTGCACTTCCAGCAGTTTTTCCTTTTCCAGGCCGGTGTTGTAGTGGCCGGACTGCGGGCAATACTTGCAGTCTTCTGGGCAGGCGCCGGTTTTGATCGACAGCAGGGTCGAGACCTGCACGCGGTTCGCATCGAAGTGCGCACGGTGCACGGTCTGCGCGGCGAACAGCAGGTCGTTGAACGGTTGTTCGAAGAGCGCCTTGACCTCAGGGTGAGTCCAGTCGTGACGCAGGTTGGCAGCGGTGGTGGCGCTCATCGGTAATTCCTTATTGTTGGCGGCGCACTGCTAGATTCAACAGGCGCGACACGGATGCTCGGCATAATTATGGAAGGCTTATGCGCTGTCAACCTCACCAAACCAACCAGGTTTACAATTGGTTAAAAAACAAACAATACTGCCTACTCTGCGATGAAGCTGCAGATGGCGCACTGCCTATCTGCACCAACTGCGAGGCAGAACTGCCTTGGCTGGGCGGACATTGCCAGGTCTGCGCCCTGCCATTACCCAGCCAGGGTTTGGTGTGCGGAGCCTGCCTGAAAAAGCAGCCGAGCTTTAGCAAGGTTGAGGTGCCTTGGCGCTACGCCTTCCCCATTGACAGCCTGATTACTCGGTTCAAGCACCAGGCCAAGTGGCCATTTGGACGTCTGCTCGGCGAGCTTTTGTCACATCATCTGCGCCACGCCTTCGATGACGGCCTGAGCAAACCCGCGCTACTACTGCCCGTGCCGCTAGCAGACAAACGCCAACGCCAGCGCGGCTTCAATCAAGCAGGGTTGCTCGCCCAATGGCTCAGCCACCAACTGCAGATACCCCTGCAACCGCACTGGCTACTGCGAACTATCGACACCCCGGCGCAGCAGCAACTGGATGCCGCCACACGCAAACGCAATCTGCGCAAGGCCTTTGCCTTGGCGGTGGATAGCCAGGTCAAAGGCCTGCATGTCGCGCTGGTTGATGACGTGCTGACCACCGGCGCCACCGCCGAAAGCCTGGCGCGCCTATTAAAAAAAGCCGGCGCGGCGCGTGTGGATGTGTATTGCCTGGCGCGCACTCCCAAACCGGGCGACTGAGCGCGGCCAGCCATCCGCAGCGACATAAGGGTTACACTTTGCGGCCCACTCACCGGAGTCGCCCATGTCCCATCCATTTGCTGCACTCACGCCCGACCTGGTGCTGGATGCCGTGGAGAGCATCGGCTACCTCAGCGATGCCCGCGTGCTGGCGCTAAACAGCTATGAGAACCGCGTGTATCAGGTGGGCATTGAGGATGAAACGCCGCTGATCGCCAAGTTCTACCGCCCCAATCGCTGGACCGATGCGGCGATCCGCGAAGAGCACAGCTTCACCTTCGAGCTGGCCGAATGTGAAGTGCCGGTGGTGGCCCCACTGGTGCGCGATGGCGAAACCCTGTTCGAGTATTCCGGCTTTCGCTTTGCGCTATTTCCCCGGCGCGGCGGCCGCGCGCCAGAGCCCGGCAACCTCGACCAACTGTATCGCCTTGGCCAACTGCTCGGCCGCCTGCATGCCGTGGGCTCACTCAAGCCGTTTGCCCACCGTGAAGCCTTGCAGGTGAGCAACTTTGGCCACGCATCGCTGGCCACTCTGCTGGAGGGCAACTTTATTCCGCGCAGCCTGCTGCCGGCTTACGAGTCCGTCGCCCGCGATCTACTCAAGCGCCTAGACACGCTGTTCGCTGCCAACCCGGTGCAAGCGATACGCCTGCATGGTGATTGCCACCCCGGCAACCTGCTGTGCCGCGACGAGACTTTCCACATGGTCGACCTAGACGACTGCCGCATGGGCCCAGCCGTTCAGGATTTGTGGATGATGCTCGCCGGTGAACGCCATGAGCGCCTCGGCCAGCTCTCGGAGTTGATGGACGGCTATCAGGAGTTCCATGACTTCAACCCCCGCGAGCTGCCGCTGATCGAGGGGCTGCGCGCCCTGCGCCTGATGCATTACAGCGCCTGGCTGGCACGTCGCTGGGACGACCCGGCCTTCCCGATGAGCTTCCCCTGGTTCGGCAGCGAGCGTTACTGGGGCGATCAGATCCTTATCCTGCGCGAGCAAATGGCCGCCCTGGATGAAGAGCCGCTCAAGCTGTTCTGATCGACGCGCTGCCCCGAACCTCAATATGGCGATGCGCTGGACGGCGAGCACACAAGGCGGTCCCCATAGCGCGCAATGCTGGGAGTTGCGCGCCGGCCTAAGACCTGTGCCCAACGGCAGCGAATAGAGGGCACAGGCCTAACAGTTGCGCGCGCCGTGTAACGTCATATTTACACTAATTCGGTGCAGGCCCCTGACAGCCAAGCTGAACGACCAGACAAGCCCTTGCGCCGCGACTAGAATCCCCGGTCTTTAGTTAGCAGCCTAAGCAAGGACCCAGCATGACCACCGTCAACCCGCGTCGCGGGTACATTCTTGGCATAACCGCTTACATCATCTGGGGCCTGTTCCCGCTCTATTTCAAAGCCATACAAAGCGTACCGGCGGTGGAAATCATCGTGCACCGCGCGCTCTGGTCTGCAGTGTTCGGTGCCTTGCTGTTGCTGGTGTGGAAGCACCCCGGCTGGCTGCGCGAGCTGCTCAACAACCCTAAACGCTTCGCCGTGCTGACACTCAGCGGTCTGCTGATCGCCAGCAACTGGCTGGTCTATGTGTGGGCGGTGAATGACGGGCGCATGCTCGAAGCCAGCCTGGGCTACTACATCAATCCACTGGTCAACGTGCTGCTGGGCATGCTGATTCTCGGCGAGCGCCTACGTCGTTTGCAGTGGCTGGCCGTGGCCTTGGCCGCGCTGGGCGTGCTGCAGCAACTGTGGCAGGTTGGCAGCATTCCCTGGGTCTCCCTGGTGCTGGCACTGACCTTCAGTTTCTACGGGCTGATTCGCAAACAGGCGCCTGTGGCGGCCCTGCCCGGCCTGGTGGTGGAAACCTGGCTACTGCTGCCGCTGGCAATCGGCTGGCTGCTGCTCAATCCCGTCGCCATAAGCACTCAAGCGGACTTCTGGAGCACCCCGGAAGCGCTCTGGCTGATTGTCGCGGGCCCGATCACCCTGGTGCCCCTGGTGTGTTTCAACGCCGCCGCCCGCCACCTGCCCTACACCACCCTGGGGTTTCTGCAGTACCTGGCCCCGACCCTGGTACTGCTGCAGGCGATCTTCCTGTTTGGCGAGCATTTCGACCCGAGCAAGTTGCTGGCCTTTATCTGCATCTGGGCTGGCCTGGCGATCTACAGCGTCGACGCCTGGCTGACCCTGCGCAAACGCCGACCTGTTTAAAAAACAACCAGCCCGCTGCAACACATAGCCCGCCTGGGCTGCAGCGGGTTGCCCCACGGTTATCCACAGAAGCATCCCCGGCCTTTGTGCACAACCATAGGTTAAGTGCTTATTTTTTAAGCAGTTAATCAAAAGCCCCGGGGCACTAAGCAGTGCTCCGGGGCTCCTCATGCTACCCACAGAGTTATCCACACGGGGCGGGGATAACCCCCACAGGCTACTCCTCGACCCGCAGTTTTAGCTCCACCATCAGGTCATCGGCCAGGCTTTCCAGCAGGCCCTGCAGGTGTTCCAGGCTCAGGCTCTGCGGCACGCCCAGCAGTGCCTGGGCTTGAAACAGCAGCTCGCCACTCATCGGCGCCGGCACCACCTCGGTGTTCAAGCTCTCCAGGTTGACGCCCTGACTGCTCAGCAAACGGGTGATATCGCGCACGATACCCGGGCGATCATTGCCCACCAGCTCTAGGCGAATCGGCTGCCAGACGCTCGTCGGCGCATCACCACCGGCCGCGACCTGTACGCGAATACCCTGCGCCTGCAGCGCCTCCAGCGCCGAGACCAGCCCAGCATGCGCCGCCAGTGGCACATCGACCCGCAGTATCCCGGCGAACTGGCCGGCCATGCGTGACATGCGGCTTTCCAGCCAATTGCCACCATGCTCGCTGATGCATTGAGCCACACGCTCGACCAGCCCAGGCTGATCCTGGGCGATAACCGTCAGTACCAGATGATCCATGTTCTGCTCCTTATTCAGCGGCTGCTCAATTCAACCCCAGCCAATAGGTATAAAACGCCTCATCACGCACATAACCCAGGCGTTCATAGAGGGCTTGTCCTGGCAGATTGCTCTTTGCCGTCTCTAACTGCAAACCGCAGGCACCGGTGGCTTCGGCATGCGCGCGAGCGGCGTTCATCAACGCCTCACCGACACCCTGACGACGCGCCTGCTCGCAGACATACAGATCACTCAGCAACCAAGCCGGCTGCAACGCTAGCGAGGCAAAAAAGGCATAGAGCTGAACAAAGCCCAATGCGCCGCCTTGCTCATCACGGGCCAGCAGAATCGTCGAGTCGGCGTTGTCCAGCCGAGCGGCAATAAAGTCGCGCACCTGCGCCGCGGGTTTGTCGACGTTATAAAACCCAAGATAGGCGCCAAACATCTCGCTCAGCTCATCCAAGTCTGCAACTGTGGCGGCGTGTACAGGCATAAGATTCGCACTCCCTAAAGGTGCAGAGCAGTATAGGTAAGCCCGGACAAACAGATTGAGCGCGATACGCACAATTAACTGTGTACTGTTTTTTGCTTTATATGAAACAATATTAGGAGAATGTAGCGACAAAAGGTCGCACAGAGTGACTGCAAAGCACTTCCTAGTCGCAGCGCGACGCGCACCGACTGATTTTCCCCTGATCTTGATGTAGTATGCCGCGCCTCGGACTACATGACTTATTACCCATGTCCGACGCGGCTATTGAGTAGAGCTGAGCAGAGTGAGGCAAGTGATGACTGAACGCGTTCAAGTAGGCAGCCTGCAGGTTGCCAAAGTGCTGTTCGACTTCGTGAACAACGAAGCCATCCCCGGTACCGGCCTGAGTGCCGAGACGTTCTGGGCAGGTGCCGAAGCGGTCATCAATGACCTGGCACCGAAAAACCACGCCCTGCTCGCCAAGCGCGACCAGATCCAGGCACAGATCGACGCATGGCACCAAGCCCGCGCCGGCCAGGCCCATGATGCAGCGGCTTACAAAGCCTTCCTGCAGGAAATCGGCTACCTGCTGCCAGAGCCGGCTGACTTCCAGGCCACCACCCAGAATGTCGACGAAGAAATCGCCCGTCTGGCTGGCCCGCAGCTGGTTGTACCGGTGATGAACGCGCGCTTCGCCCTGAACGCCTCTAACGCGCGCTGGGGCTCGCTGTACGACGCGCTGTACGGCACTGATGCGATCAGCGAAGAAGGCGGTGCCGAAAAAGGCCGTGGCTACAACAAGGTTCGTGGTGACAAAGTCATCGCCTTCGCCCGCGCCTTCCTCGACGATGCCGCACCGCTGGCGGCAGGCTCGCACGTCGACTCCACCAACTACAGCATTGTTGACGGCAAGCTGGTGGTCGCCCTCAAAGGCGGCAGCAACAGCGGCCTGCGTGATGACACGCAACTGGTTGGCTTCCAAGGCCCTGCCGAAGCGCCAATCGCCGTACTGCTCAAGCACAACGGCCTGCACTTCGAAATCCAGATCGACGCCAGCACCCCAGTCGGCCAGACCGATGCTGCCGGCGTTAAAGACGTGCTCATGGAAGCGGCGCTGACCACCATCATGGACTGCGAAGACTCCATTGCCGCGGTCGATGCCGATGACAAAGTTGTGGTCTACCGCAACTGGCTGGGCCTGATGAAGGGCGACCTGTCCGAAGAAGTGGCCAAGGGCGGCCAGACCTTCACCCGCACCATGAACCCGGACCGCGTCTACACCCAGACCGACGGCTCCGAGCTGACCCTGCACGGGCGCAGCCTGCTGTTCATTCGTAACGTCGGTCACCTGATGACCAACCCGGCGATTCTCGATGCCCAAGGCAACGAGATTCCGGAAGGCATCCAGGACGCGCTGTTTACCAGCCTGATCGCCGTGCACAACCTGAATGGCAACACCAGCCGCAAAAACACCCGCACCGGCAGCATGTACATCGTTAAGCCGAAGATGCATGGCCCGGAAGAAGTGGCGTTCACCACCGAGATCTTCGGCCGCGTTGAAGACGTCCTTGGCCTGACGCGCAATACGCTGAAAGTCGGCATCATGGACGAAGAGCGTCGCACCACCGTCAACCTCAAAGCGTGCATCAAAGCCGCCAGCGAGCGCGTGGTGTTCATCAACACCGGCTTCCTCGACCGCACCGGCGACGAAATCCACACCTCCATGGAAGCTGGCGCCGTCGTGCGTAAAGCGGCCATGAAAAACGAGAAGTGGATCGCCGCTTACGAGAACAACAACGTCGATGTCGGCCTGGCCACTGGCCTGCAAGGCCGTGCACAGATCGGTAAAGGCATGTGGGCCATGCCCGACCTGATGGCCGCCATGCTCGAGCAGAAAATCGCTCACCCACTGGCCGGCGCCAACACCGCCTGGGTACCGTCGCCAACCGCCGCCGCGCTGCACGCGCTGCACTACCACAAGGTTGACGTGTTCGCCCGTCAGGCTGAACTGGCCAAGCGCGTGCCAGCGTCTGTTGATGACATCCTGAGCATTCCGCTGGCGCAGGACACCAACTGGTCGGCCGAGGAAATCCAGAACGAACTGGACAACAACTCGCAGGGCATCCTCGGTTACGTGGTGCGCTGGATCGACCAGGGTGTTGGCTGCTCGAAAGTGCCGGACATCAACGACGTCGGCTTGATGGAAGACCGCGCCACCCTGCGCATCTCCAGCCAGCTGCTGGCCAACTGGCTGCGTCATGGCATCGCTACTGAAGAGCAGATCGTTGCCAGCCTCAAGCGCATGGCACCGGTGGTTGACCGTCAGAACGCAGCTGACCCGCTGTACCGTCCGCTGGCACCGAACTTCGACAGCAACATCGCCTTCCAGGCCGCCCTGGAACTGGTGGTCGAAGGCGCCAAGCAGCCGAACGGCTACACCGAGCCGGTCCTGCACCGCCGCCGCCGCGAGTTCAAAGCCGCCAACGGCCTGTAATCCGCAGCTGTAGCCACATAAAAAACCGCCCTTCAGGGCGGTTTTTTATTATTGGCCGCCAGCAAAGCACAGGCACAGTGACTTGCATCAGGCTGGCGGCCTCGCTTTTGTTCGACAATTTCAAGCAGATACTCACTTTATTGGCTATAGGAATAGGCATGCCAGCCGAAACCATAATATAGCCATAACGGAATATGACTAAAAAATGACCGAAAAGCGGCATTACGCCACTATGTGAACTCGGTATACTCCGCGCCCCTCTTTGGGTACATCTGCCATGTTGAAAAATCTCTCGCTGACACTGAAGTTCTTACTGCTGCCCGCCATTGCCTTGCTGGGTCTGCTGCTGTTCGTGGGCTACACCTCGCTACAACTGGCAAACAACGATGTGCGCCTGGTCACCCTGGAAACCAATAGCTTCCCTACCCTGGAGAAGGCCGATGCGGTGATCTTCCAGTACTCACGTTTACCGGGCCTGCTTAATAGCGCAGTCGCCGCCGGAGAGCTGGAAACCCTCGATGAAGCGCGCAAAGTCCTGACTGACATTGCGGACATGCAGCAGGAACTGCAGACCCTGGTCACCCAAGCGGACCGCCGCCAGGAACTGGACGCCTGGCGGAGCGCCATACAGCGTTACGCGGACAACGCCCTGCCCGCTTCGGAGCAGCTGATTAAAGGCAGCGCCAGCTTTGAAGACCTGGCGCCCAACCTGGGCCGCATGGCCAGTGACTTGGGTGAAGCGCAAAAACTCGGCAATGCGTTCCGTACCCATGCATATGAAGACTTTCAGGAAACCCTGGCGCAAACCCGCACGGACAACGCCACCACCACCCGCGTGGGCTTTGCTCTGTCAGCCATTCTGGTACTGCTAATCAGCATTGCTTCAGTGCTGGTAATTCGCGGCACCATGACCAACGTGCGTGGCGTGATCACCTCACTACAGGCAATCGCCCGGGGTGATGGCGACCTGACTCGCCGAGTGAATGTCGACTCCAATGATGAAATCGGTGAAATGATTCAGCTGTTCAACAGCTTTATCGACAAGCTGCAAGGCACCATCCGCCAGATCATCGAAGCTGCCAGCCCGCTCGCCGGCATGTCCCAGGAACTGTACCGGCTGACTCAAGACTCCAAGGAAAACTCACGTTCGCAGCAAGGCCATACCGACTCGATCAGCCGTGACATTCTGACGATGACCAACAGCATTCAGGAGGTTGCCCACCGTTCACAACAGGCCTCCGAAGAAGCCGGGGCAGCCTCGCAGCAGGCGGATCAGGCGCGCAAGAACATCGGCAGTCTGTCGAGCAGCATCAGCGACCTCGGCAGCAGCGTAATGGGTGCTGTCAGTGCCATGCAGCAGCTGGAAGAGGAAACCCAGCAGGTGGGCTCAGTACTGACCGTGATTCGCAGCATTGCTGAGCAAACCAACCTGCTGGCACTCAACGCCGCCATCGAGGCCGCGCGGGCGGGCGAGCAAGGCCGGGGTTTTGCCGTAGTAGCCGATGAAGTACGCAACCTGGCCTCGAAAACCGCCGCCTCCACCGCCGAAATCCAGAACATCATCCTGCGTCTACAGAACAGCGCCAATGGTGTGCTCAGCGTGATGACCGCCAATGGCGAAAAAGCTCAGGCGAGCATCGAGCGCTCCGTGCAAGCCACCCAGATACTCGAAGCGATTGCCGGCGCCGTCGGCCATATCAATCAGCTTAATGCTGGTATCGCGCAGTTCACCCAGGAACAAATCGGCCTTTCCAGTTCCATCCAGCAAGATACACAAGTGTTGCAGCAGGACGCACAAGCAACCGCTCAAGGTGCAGAAGCAACGGCTCGTCTCGGCGAACAGTTGGTCAGCACAGGGGATCATCTGCGCGCGGCGACTGCCCAATTCCGCGTTTAACCTGAACACAGGAGCATCACTGCATGTTTAAAGCTCGTCTGCTTCCCTTGGCCATCTGCCTGGCCGCTGCTCCAGCTTTCGCGCTGGAGCAAGGCGAACACCGCTTCAATACCTTTGGTACGGTCGGCATCACCCACCTCGGTGGCGAAGATGATGGCCGTAGCTATGGCATCACCGGCCAAACCACTGACTCCTGGCGCGGCGACCAGCTGTCCAAATTCGGGGCCCAGATCCAGTACGGCCTGACCGATACCGTGGGCATCACTGCGCAAGTCACTGCCAAGCCGGCGCAGGACGACTGGCAGGCCAATATCGAGTGGCTGTACCTGTCCTGGCAGACAACTGACAACCTGATGCTGCGCGTCGGCCGCCTGCGCACCCCGGTGTACATGTACTCGGAAAGCATCGACGTAGGCTTCAGCTACCCGTGGCTGCGCTTGCCTGACGAGGTGTACAGCCAAGTCCAGCTGTCCAACTACGAAGGTGTAGACGCGGTCTACAACATGCCGCTGTCCTTTGGTTCACTGGCCTTCCAGGTCGCCGGTGGCCAAGCTAAAAACCGTGACATCTTCGCCTTCGACGAGATGCACGACATCGACTACGAGAAAGTCTTTGGCGCCAATATCAGCCTGGCCACCAATGACTTCGGTACCCTGCGCGTAGGGTATGTAGAAGCGGATATCAGCACCGAGATCGAAGACATCGTAAGGCTCCCGGCTGCATTGGGTGGCACCCTGATCAACCAACGCTTCCAGACCATTGATAAGCAGAAGGGTAAGTTCACTTCCATTAGCTATCAGTACGACAACGGCACCTGGCTGACCAGCAACGAGTGGACCTCGCGTAGCATCGAAGCTGACAACAGCGGCACCATTGATGCGTTCTACCTGATGGGCGGCCGTCGCTTCGGCGAGTTTCTAACTCACGTGACTTACGCCCAACTGGACGACGATGCTGGTCGGCAGAACTCCTGGACTCTGGGCCTGAACTACAACCTGCTGCCCAACGTCGTGTTGAAAAGCGAATACAAACGCGTAGACACCTCCGGTGGCTATGACGGCGTATTCGTCCGTACCGCACAGGAAGCCTTCGACAACGCCCTGTCCGACAGTTCCAACGGTGCCCTCGGCAGCCCAGCCCGCAACTTTGACGGTGACATCATCAGCGTCGGCGTCGACTTCGTATTCTGAGGAGAGCATTGATGAAGCATTCCATTCAAACGCTCTGCGTCGCCGTGTGCCTCAGCGTTAGCGCGCTGGCTCAGGCCGAAGTCGCAGTAATCGTTAATCCGGCCGCGGCCAAGGCGCCGAGCCAGGCAGACGTCAGTAACATCTTTCTGGGCAAAGACAAGTCCATGAAAGGCGTTGACCACAAGGATTGGTCTGCAACCAAGGACAAGTTCTACAGTGCGGTGACCAACAAGAGTGAATCACAGCTCAAATCGTACTGGTCTGGACTCGTCTTCACCGGCAAGGGTCAACCGCTACCAAGCGTTGGCGGCGACGCCGATGTCATCGCCAAGGTGGCCGCTGAAGCCGATGCTATTGGCTATGTAGATGCCGCCGCAGTGAATGACAGTGTGAAGGTTCTCTTTACCCTGCCTTAATCATTGCAGCATCTTCATCAGAGCCCTTGGATTGAAAAATCCAAGGGCTTTTTTATGCCTCTTGCACAGGCCGCCCAACGCCTAGACTTACGTCCAATGGCCTACCCCACAGCGCCAGTCGATCATGCTCATAGAGAAAACCGTGAGGCCGCCCATGAGCAGCGCAGATGCAATCGCCCAAGCGGGCAAAACGGCGGTATTGCAGAACATCCATGGCACCATGGCCTTTCTGCAGAAATTTCCGCCGTTCAATCAGATGGATGCCGCCCACCTGGCGTATCTGGTGGAGAACTGCCAGCTGCGCTTCTATGGCGAAGGCGAAACCATCATCAAGCCGACCGACGGCCCGGTTGAGCACTTCTACATTGTCAAACAGGGCCGCGTGCATGGCGAACGCCCGCATTCGGCACGGCGCGGCACGGAAACCACCTTCGAGATCACCAGCGGTGAATGCTTCCCGCTGGCTGCGCTGATCGGCGAGCGCGCCACCCGCACCGAACACCTGGCCGCCGAAGACACCTTCTGCCTGCTGCTGAACAAGCCGGCGTTTATCAAGCTGTTCTCATTGTCCAACCCGTTGCGCGACTTTGCCTTGCGCGGAGTCAGCAGCCTGCTCGATCAAGTCAACCAGCAGGTGCAGATGCGCGCGGTGGAAACCCTTGGCGCGCAGTATTCGCTCGACACCCGCCTCGGCCAGCTGGCCATGCGCACCCCGATCAGCTGCAGCCCGGACATGCCGCTGCGTGATGCGGTCAAGCTGATGCACGAGCAGCAGGTCGGCAGCATTGTGATCGTTGATCCCAAACTGAAACCACTGGGCATTTTTACCCTGCGCGACCTGCGTCGCGTGGTGGCTGACGGTGTCGATCTGGCGCAGCCCATCGACTGCCTGATGACGCAATCACCCTTTGATCTGCCACCTGATGCCAGCGCCTTCGATGCGGCGATGGCCATGACGGAGCGGCATATCGCCCACGTCTGCCTGGTTGAGCATGGCCAGCTGTGCGGGGTGATTTCCGAGCGGGATCTGTTCAGCCTGCAGCGGGTCGATCTGGTGCACCTGGCGCGCACCATTCGCCACGCCGGGCGGGTGGAAACCCTGGCAGCGCTGCGCAGCGATGTGCGCCAACTGGTCGACAGCATGCTCGCCCACGGCGCCAGCTCGACGCAGATCACCCAGCTGATCACCCTGCTCAACGACCATACTGTCTGCCGGGTAATCGAGCTGACGTTGGAAGACCTGGGCGACCCTGGCATACCGTTCACCTGGCTGGTATTCGGCAGCGAAGGCCGCAGCGAACAGACGCTGCACACCGATCAGGACAACGGCATCCTCTTCGAAGCCGCCGATGCAGCCGAAGCCGCGGCCATACGCGGCCGCCTGCTGCCGCTGGCCCAGGAGATCAACCAACGCCTGGCGCAGTGCGGCTTTACCCTGTGCAAGGGCAACATCATGGCCAGCAACCCAGAGCTGTGCCTGTCACGCCACGAGTGGTCACGGCGCTTCAGCAGTTTTGTGCAGGAAGCCACGCCGGAGAACCTGCTGGCTTCGAGTATCTATTTCGACCTACGTGCCGTGTGGGGCACAACCGAGGGTTGCGATCACCTGCGCGAAGGCCTGCTGCAGCAGGTGGCCGGCAATAGCCTGTTTCAGCGCATGCTGGCGGAAAACGCCCTGCGCCAGCGACCGCCGGTGGGCATGTTCCGTGACTTTGTGGTCGCTCGCAGCGGTGCTGAGAAGGACACCCTGGACCTCAAAGTGCAGGGCCTGACGCCCTTTGTTGATGGCGCCCGCCTGCTCGCTCTTGCCCATGGCGTGAACGCCTGTAACACCCTGGAGCGCCTGCGCGCGCTGATTCAGCAGGGAGTGATCGAAGCCCAGGATGGCGCAGCCTATGAAGAGGCCTACCACTACATTCAGCAGGCACGGATGCAGCAGCACCAGCTGCAGTCACGCGATGGCCTACCCTACTCCAACCGCGTCGACCCCGATCACCTCAACCACCTCGACCGGCGCATCCTGCGTGAATCGTTCCGCCAGGCCCAGCGCCTGCAGAGCAGTCTGGCGCAGAGGTATCAGTTATGAGCAAGTTCACCTGGTTTACCGGGCAACGACCGGCCCTGACGCAAGCACAACTCACGCGCCGACAGGCACTGGCCGAGACTTGCTACCTCAACGATGGTCCGCTGAACGAGCAGCGCCTAGTGGTGCTGGACCTGGAAACCAGCGGACTGAATATGCGCCGTGATCAAGTCCTGTCCATTGGTGCGGTGGTAATCGACCAGGGCGCCATCGACCTTGGTCAGCAATTCGAATGCACCTTGCTCCGCGAAGGCCACCAGGCCAGCGCCAGCACGCTGATCCATGGCATCGCGCCCAGCGAAATCGCCAATGGCGAGGACCCAGCCGAAGCCCTGCTGAGCTTTATGGAGTTTGTCGGCGACAGCCCGCTGCTGGCCTTCCATGCCGAGTTCGACCAGCGCATGCTGGCCCGCGCGCTCAAGCAGAGCCTGGGCTACCGCTTGCAGCATGCCTTCTTCGATGTCGCGGAAATCGCCCCGCTGGTCTGCCCCAAGGCAAAACTGCCGCATGCAGGCCTAGACGACTGGACGCAGCATTTCGGCCTGCAGGTACAACAACGTCACCACGCCAGCGCCGACGCACTGGTGACTGCAGAGCTGGCGCTGATTCTGTTCAGCAAGGCGCGCCAGCAGCACCTCGACAACCTGCCGGCACTGCTGCAGCAACTCAACAGCCGTCGTCGCCAGCGCGCGCATTCGATGTAAGAGCAGCGCCTACAGATCGCGCATCAGCAGGCCATACTCCAGCTGCACCTCAGGTGGCACAGGCAGGTAGAGCACATGGCCGTCGCCCGGCGCGACTGCCACAGCATGGCCCTTGCTGTTTTCCAGCTGCTCGAGGGTAAAGCGCAGATTACCCTGGGGCGTCATCAGCTCCAGACCATCGCCAACGGCAAAGCGGTTTTTTACCCGCACCTCGGCCAGTTCGCCACGCCGCTCGCCGGTCAGTTCACCGACAAACTGCTGCTGTTCGGACACCGAGCTGCCGCGCTCATAGTTCTGATATTCATCGTGCACATGGCGGCGCAGAAAACCCTCGGTGTAACCGCGATGGGCCAGGGACTCCAGGGTGTTCATCAGGCTCTTGTCGAACGGTTTGCCGGCCACGGCATCATCGATCGCCTTGCGGTACACCTGAGCCGTACGCGCCACGTAGTAGTGGGATTTGGTGCGGCCCTCGATTTTCAGTGAGTGCACGCCCATCTGCACCAGGCGCTCAACATGCTGCACCGCGCGCAGGTCCTTGGAGTTCATGATGTAGGTGCCATGCTCATCTTCAAACGCCGGCATGGGCTCGTCCGGGCGCGAGGCGTCCTGCAGCAAAAACACCTGTTCGGTGGGCGCGCCAACACCCAGGGTCGGCTCAACGATGCGCACGATATCGCCCAGCTCGTTCTGAGCGCCCTGCTCGGCGTTGTATTCCCAGCGACAGGCATTGGTGCAGCTGCCCTGATTAGGGTCGCGCTTGTTGATATAGCCCGACAGCAGGCAGCGCCCGGAGTACGCCATACATAGCGCACCGTGAACGAATACCTCCAGCTCCATGCCCGGCACTTCACTACGGATTTCGGCGATTTCTTCCAACGACAACTCGCGCGACAGGATTACCCGGCTCAGCCCCTGCTGCTGCCAGAATTTCACGCTGGCCCAGTTCACCGCATTGGCCTGCACAGAAAGGTGAATCGGCATCTGCGGGAAATGTTCACGCACCAGCATGATCAAGCCCGGGTCAGACATGATCAACGCATCCGGCGCCATCTCAATCACCGGTGCCAGGTCCTTGAGAAAGGTCTTCAACTTGGCGTTATGCGGGGCGATATTCACCACTACATAGAACTGCTTGCCCTGAGCGTGTGCCTCGGCAATGCCCAAGGCCAGATGCGCGTGGTCAAACTCGTTGTTGCGCACCCGCAGGCTGTAACGCGGCTGGCCGGCATACACCGCATCCGCGCCATAGGCGAAGGCGTAGCGCATGTTCTTCAGGGTCCCCGCCGGGGACAACAATTCAGGATAAGCAGGGAGAGTGGCCATAAACCGCGAGCTCGGGAAACCAAGGGGGTCGCGATTTTAGGGAGCCAACCAAGGCGCTGTATTGATCTGTGTCTATGACACGGCCTCAAGCTAACGCCAAAGCCGTACCAACAGGTGAATCTACAAATCCTTAAGAGCAGACACGCTGGTAAAGCACACCGTCCCGCTCTATGCGCTTCATCTGTTGCAGCAGTGGCTTCTTCTGCGCATCAAGCGGCAGCAGTTCGGCGGTGGTGCAGTTGAGCAAATGGGGCTGATGACTGACCCGATCAACATGCTGCTTTTCAAAGCGGTACAGGTTGAACGCCACCAGGTTGCTGCCCGCGGCCTCCTCGCGCAGCAGGCTTTTGCTGTCGAGCACCGTAAAGGCCGTGGTCATTGGCCAGAAGAACGTCCACGGCCGCCAGAACACCTCGCCTGACTCACTGGATACCAGCACGGACTCCGCCGGCTGACGCTGCAACTGATGCTCGAACCAGGAGTACTCGTAGTAAATCTGGTAACTCAGCATGCCCAAACCGCCAAACGCGGGGATGATCCACTTCGGCAAACGATTGCCCGTCAGTTTGCGCAGCAGCATGGCAATACCCGCCGCCCCCAGCCCCGCAACCCCGATGGCAAGTAGTGTCCACAACATTGACTGACTCCCGAAATAAAACGGGCCTCACAAAGAGGCCCGCTGATAAAACCCTGATCAGCATTGATCAGGCTTGATTATGCTCAGTGGCTCAACGCGCCACCAGCACCTTTGGGAGTACGCACGCTTTCCACCAGGTCTTGAATCTCCTGAGGCGGTGCCACAGTAGAGAGGGACACGGCGTAGGCAACCGCGAAGTTGATCACCGCACCCACAGTACCGATGGACAGTGGCGAGATGCCAAACATCCAGTTATCCGGGGTGTTGGCGAAGGTCGCCGTGCCAGGGATAAAGAACCAACCTAGGTACAGGAAGATGTACACAACGGTGAACACCAGGCCTACCAGCATGCCAGCAATCGCGCCCTTGTCATTTACCCGCTTGGAGAAGATCCCCATCATCAACGCTGGGAATAGCGTGGCCGCCGCAATACCGAAGGCCAATGCCACCACCTGCGCCGCAAAGCCAGGCGGATTAAGCCCCAACCAAGTGGCCAACAGGATCGCCACCGCCATGGAAATCCGCGCAGCGCGCATTTCCCCCTTCTCACTGATCTTGGGATTGATCATGTTCTTGATCAGGTCATGACTCACGGCCGAAGAGATGGCCAGCAACAGACCCGCCGCCGTCGACAATGCAGCCGCAATTGCACCCGCTGCGATCAAGCCAATTACCCAGCTTGGCAGGTTGGCAATTTCCGGGTTAGCCAGTACCAGAATATCGTTGTTAACGGTCAGCTCGTTGCCCTTCCAGCCACGTGTTTCAGCAGTCGGAGTAAAGGCTGGAGCGGCATCGTTGTACAGCTGAATACGGCCGTCGCTATTCTTATCTTCCCACGTGATCAAGCCAGTCGTTTCCCAGGTTTTCACCCAGTCCGGACGCTCTGCATACACCAGCGCTGGCGCCGCATCACCCTGCGGGTAGACGGTGGTCAGCAGGTTCAGGCGAGCCATGGAGGCCACGGCAGGTGCAGTGAGATACAGCAGGGAAATGAAGATCAGGGTCCAACCAGCCGACCAGCGCGCATCAGCCACTTTCGGCACAGTGAAGAAGCGAATGATTACGTGCGGCAGACCCGCCGTACCAATCATCAGCGACAGGGTGAACAGCACCATATTCAACTTGCTGCTGATATCCCCGGTGTAAGAGGTGAAGCCCAACCCCATAACCACTTCATTGAGCTTCTGCAGCAGCGGCACACCTGACTCGACATGATCACCGAACATGCCGAGCATCGGAACCGGGTTGCCCGTCAGTTGCAGGGAGATGAACACCGCAGGAATGGTGTAGGCAATGATCAGCACCACGTACTGCGCCACCTGGGTGTAGGTGATGCCCTTCATGCCGCCGAACACCGCGTAGCAGAACACCACGCCAGCCGCGATCCAGATACCGGTGGAGTTGCTCACTTCAAGGAAGCGCGAGAATGCCACACCCGCACCAGCCATCTGGCCAATTACGTAGGTGACGCAGATGATGATCAAGCACACCACGGCAGCCAGGCGTGCGCCATTGCTGTAGAAGCGGTCGCCGATGAAGTCTGGCACGGTGAACTTACCGAACTTACGTAGGTAAGGCGCCAGCAGCATGGCCAGCAGCACATAACCGCCGGTCCAGCCCATCAGGTAAGTGGAGTTGGCATAACCGCCGGCAGCGATCAGCCCCGCCATGGAAATAAAGGAAGCGGCCGACATCCAGTCAGCCGCAGTGGCCATGCCGTTGGTGACGGGGTGAACACCACCGCCAGCGACATAGAATTCCTTGGTTGAGCCGGCACGGGCCCAGATGGCGATGCCGAAATAGAGCACGAAGGAGGCGCCCACAAACAGCATATTGATTACAAACTGGCTCATGGGTTATTCCTCGACACCGAATTGTTTATCGAGTTTGTTCATTCTCCACGCGTAGAAGAAAATGATCCCGACAAAGGTGATAATCGAACCTTGCTGAGCGAACCAGAAACCAAGGTCAGTACCACCGACAGAAATGCCTGCCAGCATGGGTCGAAGCAGTATGGCGAAGCCGTATGAGACCACTGCCCAGACAATCAGGCTCCACGTGATCAGCCGAACATTCGCCTTCCAATACGCTGCAGCGTTAGCTTTTTCAGAAGTCATAAACTCCTCCGGTTATTGTTATTCTCGTACAGCTTCAAACTAGCAGTAGGACACCACAAGCCGACAGATAGACATTGGTCTTAGCTGGCGGGCGCCTCACTGAATCCTTACATTTATCCTTAATTAACAATAACTTAGCTGAAAATTAAGGCGTTCCAGCAGGTCACCACACCACCTTGGTCTAACACCCTGCGCAGTGCGGCCTGCCAATACCTGCGCACAACAGTCCCTTGCGCAGCGCCTCAACCCAAGCGGCAAGCGCATTTAAAAGCTCGGAAATGGCCGCGGCCGGATAAGCGTAGCAGCTGAAAAAACAGGGCGGCCGCGAAAACTGAGTGCAACACCTGACCTTTCCGGTACGGTGCTGCCCCTATGTCCTATTCCGAACTCAGCG
>NZ_JAPPVG010000031.1:0-36325 GCF_028680365.1 Pseudomonas sp. MIL19
TCCAAGTCGCCAGGCTCACCACCACAGTGAACCCGACAGCGCCAGTCACGGCGCTACGCGCCATGCCTGGCGCACCATAAAAAAAACCCCAGCATTTCTGCTGGGGTTCTTTTCAACACACTCAACCTTGATCGTGGCCTCGGTTGAGTGAACCGGTTCTTAGCTGAACTGGTTCATGGTGTTGTCTTTGCCGCCTGCCTTCAGAGCTGCTTCGCCAGCGAAGTACTCTTTGTGCGCGTCGCCGATGTCGGAACCGGACATGTTCTGGTGCTTAACGCAGGCGATACCTTGACGGATCTCCTCGCGCTGAACGCCTTTCACGTAGGCCAGCATGCCCTGATCTGCGAAGTAGCCTTTGGCCAGGTTGTCGGTGGATAGCGCGGCAGTGTGGTAAGTCGGCAGGGTGATCAGGTGGTGGAAGATACCGGCCTGAGCAGACGCGTCACGCTGGAAGGTGCGGATGCGCTCGTCAGCGAACTTAGCCAGTTCAGTTTCGTCGTAATCGACGCTCATCAGCTTGGCGCGGTCGTAGGCGGAAACGTCCTTACCTTCTGCAGCCATGCTGTCGAAGGCCTGCTGACGGAAGTTCAGCGTCCAGTTGAACGATGGGCTGTTGTTGTAAACCAGCTTGGCGTTCGGGATGGTTTTACGGATTTCGTTAACCATTTCTGCGATCTGGCCGACGTGTGGCTTCTCGGTTTCGATCCACAGCATGTCAGCGCCGTTCTGCAAGGACGTGATGCTGTCCAGTACGCAGCGTGCTTCACCGGTGCCAGCACGGAACTGGAACAGGTTGGATGGCAGACGCTTAGGACGCAGCAGTTTGCCACCACGGTTGATCACGACGTCGCCATTGCCCAGATCGGCAGCAGAAACTTCTTCGCAATCGAGGAAGGAGTTGTACTGGTCGCCCAGGTCGCCCGGCTCTTTGGTCACGGCGATTTGCTTGGTCAGGCCAGCGCCCAGGGAGTCGGTACGCGCAACGATCACGCCGTTGTCGATGCCCAGCTCGAGGAACGCGTAACGAACAGCGTTGATCTTGGCGATAAAGTCGGCGTGAGGAACGGTTACTTTACCGTCCTGGTGACCGCACTGCTTCTCGTCAGACACCTGGTTTTCGATCTGGATGCAGCACGCACCCGCTTCGATCATCTTCTTAGCCAACAAGTAGGTGGCTTCTGGGTTACCGAAACCCGCGTCGATGTCGGCGATGATTGGCACTACGTGAGTTTCGTAGTTGTCGATCTGCTTCTGGATGTCAGCCGCTTTGGCGTTGTCGTCTGCGGCGCGGGCAGCATCCAGCGCGGAGAACAGCAGGTCCAATTCGCGGGCATCAGCCTGGCGCAGGAAGGTGTACAGCTCTTCAATCAGGCCGGAAACCGAGGTTTTCTCGTGCATGGACTGATCCGGCAGCGGACCGAAATCCGAACGCAGAGCAGCAACCATCCAGCCCGACAGGTAGAGGTAGCGCTTGTTAGTGGTCTTCAGGTGCTTCTTGATCGAAATCAGCTTCTGCTGACCGATGAAACCATGCCAGCAGCCCAGGGACTGGGTGTAGACGGAGGAGTCAGCATCGTACTCGGCCATGTCTTTACGCATGATGTCAGCAGTGTACTGAGCGATTTCCAGACCGGTTTTGAAACGGTTCTGAGCGCGCATGCGGGCTACGGACTCAGGGTCGATAGCGCTCCAGCTGCTGCCAGCAGCGGCTTTAAGGGCGGCAACGGCTTTGATGTCGTTTTGATAAGCTGACATGGTCAATCCTTCAAAGTATGTGTTTGGTTGAGCACCGACTTCCCCACTGAACACCTGTGTTGCTGGAGGTTGTTGTAGCCAACTGCAGAGCGTTGAGAAATTGACGTGAGACGGAATTAATCCGGGAGAGAGGAGATAAGCTCAACAGGGCGCTGGCTGCAGCGGTTACAAATGACCCTGGATCATTTGTCGGCTAACGGATCCAAAGATTCCGTTGGGCCTACCTGCTGCGACGTGATGCACACTGTTGCTAAACGCTTCCCCGTCCCTCAGGACAACTTCGTTCCAGTCGCAATCTCATCGAACGGCCTTGTGGGCTTTACAACACAAATCGGCTCTGACGGTAAGTTGGAGCGCGATCCGGAGGGCTTTTCAGCACCTCTGATTAGCGGGAGCGGGGCCATCATGCCTCCGCAAAAAGTGTTCGTCAATTATTTTGTAGTGCCTTTCTAGTGACTACTACATAATTTTTTTGGCGACCGGCAGGTCAGCCTCTACGGCTTTATCCAGCGGGTTCCAGGGGAGGAGGCCAGCGCAGGGATGTTTACGGGTGACGACTGTGCCGCCGCCTGCTGGCAGCAGCTGATGAGTGGTCTCGGCATTGAATGGCAGGCGATTAGTGCCCCAGCTTGAGTTGCGCTCGGATCAATCCACCACGTCGACCTTGACGCGAATATTCATGTCTTCACGGCCATGGGTCGAACGACGTTGCAGGAAATCGCCCTGTTCGCCCTGGTTTTGCTCGCTGACACCGCCAATATTGATCCACTCACCGATCCGCCCGCTGACTCGCGTATCGGTGCTTTGCACATCGATAACGCCGGGCTGTGATTGGCTGAGGCGGTCGCGGTTGCTGCTTATGGTGATGTGCACCCGTTCACCACTCAAGCTCGCCGTGACATAAAACCCACGCGTGACATTGCGGTATTGAGTGGTGCTGTAGGGCTGGCCGTAAGTATCGCGGCCGCGGGTGGTCAGCGGCACGCTCTGGCCGATTTGGATCAGCGCCGGATAACCCTCGGTAGCCTGCACGTGTTGGGTGCCGCCGCTGCGGCTGTCGGTGCTACGGCGGATGATGCGCACCTGATCACGGCCATTGATTTCGCCCTGGCCGATCTGTACCTCGGCATCGCCGGCGCTGATTGTGCCGTCGGCGCGGTAGCCGCGGTCGGACTGAAAGCCCGACTCATTGGTGTCGACGCTGATCAGCAAGCGCCGTGGTTCAGTGTCGAGCTGTTGCAGCAGAGCGCGTATTTCAGCAATTTTCGCTGGCTCGGCATTGACGATCAGTTGGTTGCCGTAGGCGTTGACCTTGCCTTCCTGGCCCAGCACCGATTGCACCACGCCGAGCACCTCATCGGCCGTGCGGAAGTTCAACGGAATCACCTCGGTGGCAGCACTGACAAACAGGCTACAGCTCAGCAGCACGGTGGCGAGTAGGGCACGAACCTTCATAGCAGAAAACTCCGTAAGTCAGCGTCGGTGATGCTGGTGTCCCAGGCTTGATCAAACTGCGCGCGGCGCTGACGGTTGCGGCCGGGGTCTTGGTAGAGGGCGTAGCCACTCGCTTGGCCCAGTTCGGGCAACAGCAGCAGGCCACGGTCATCGGCCAGCAGAAACGCCAGCGCCTCATTGGGGTAGTCCGGGTGCAGCTTGCGGATCTGCAGGTTGCTCGACAGGCGGCGGGAAAGGCTAAGCAGGCGGTGGCCATCCTTCACCGCGCGGCTGGGATCGCGCAGCAGAATGCGCAGTTGATTGCGCGGGCTGGCCAGGAGAAAACGGGTACAGGCGTCTTGCACGCTGCTGTGGTGATAGAGCCAGGGTTCTAAGTCGTGGCTGTAGATACACAGGCTGCGCTGAGCTTGCTGTAACAGAGCCAGGGCGTGAGCGCGGGCCTGTTCGGGTTGGCTGAAACGCTCCAGCGTCGGGTGCGCACCGAGGGTAAACGGCGCCGGTTCTGCACGCGGGCTGTCGGGGCTGTGGGTGGCCGGATTATGCACAGCAAAACGCCCCGATGACTGAAACTCGATGGCGGGAAGCTCTGTAGGTTCCAGCGGTTCGGTTGGTTCACTCGGGGCGTTTTCGTCGTTCATATTGGCCTTTAGGCGCTGTTACGCACCATGTCCACGTGAGGGATGCCAGCTTCCAAGTATTCACCGCTGACGATGGCAAACCCGAGCTTTTCATAAAAGGCGGTGGCGTGCACTTGCGCGCTGAGCATTTGTTGCTTCAAACCGCGCTGTTCCGCTTCTTCGATTACGGCCTGGATAAGTGCCACGCCAACGTTCAGCCCGCGCCAATCCTTAAGCACTGAAACTCGGCCAATATGCCCATCGGCCAGCAAGCGCGCCGTACCAACCGGATAGTCGCCTTCCAGTGCCAGAAAGTGCACCGCTTCGGCGTCCTCGGCATCCCATTCGAGCTCCGGCGGCACCGCTTGTTCCGCCACAAACACGGTTTCACGAATGCGCCGCAGGTCAGCGTTGTCCTTTTGCCAGTCAGCCAGGCGAACGTGGATCTCACTCATCAGCAAACTCCAGGCTGCCTTGCTTGACCAGCTCAACCAGCAGGTTACGCCCTTCGTCATCGGCGAGCCACGGGGCCAGGTTGTCGATGTGCAGGGCGTCGGCCGCGCAGACCAGCTTCAACAGTTCGCGCAGGCTGGCCGAAAGTAGGCGGCTCTGGCCGCTGGCAAACAGCACCAGGTCTTCACCCACTTCTGACCATGCCATGCGGGCGCTGGGGTTGCGGATCATCACGGCGCCATCTTCCAGGCTGGCGAGGAACGCCTCTTCGTCGATCTCGATACCGGCGATCAGCTCGGGATAACGCGGCTCGGTCATAAACTGGCCAAACCAGGTCATCAGCAGGCGTTCATCGCTCATGTGCTCAGTGAGCAGGGCTTTGAGGCGGTCCAGGGCGTCGCGCTGGATTTGTGTTGGGTCGCTGGTCGGCTGCGCGTCGGCGTCGCTGTAGCGCTCTTCATCGGGCAGGAACTGGCCGAGAAAGTCGGTGAAATGGGTGAGAACTTCGGCGGCGCTTGGCGCGCGGAAGCCTACAGAATACGTCATACAGTCATCCTCAGCGGTACCACAGTGGGCCAGAAGCGGCGGCAGGTAGAGCATGTCGCCGGGCTCCAGAACCCATTCTTCAGTTTTAACGAATTCAGCGAGGATCTTCAGATCCGCGTGTTGCAGCATCGGGCTGTTGGAATCGCACACTTGGCCAACCTGCCAGCGACGCGTGCCATAGCCTTGCAGCAGGAATACATCGTAATTATCGAAATGCGGGCCCACGCCGCCGCCTGGAGCGGCGAAGCTGACCATCACATCGTCGATGCGCCACTTGGGCAGAAACTTGAATTGCTCGATCAGCTCGGCCACTTCCGGAACGAATTGATCGACGGCCTGTACCAGCAAGGTCCAGTCACGCTCAGGCAGTTCGGCGAAGGCGTCTTCCGCGAAGGGGCCGCGGCGCAGCTCCCAGGGGCGCTCGCCATGCTCGATGACCAGGCGTGATTCGATTTCCTCTTCCAGGGCCAGGCCAGCCAGTTCATCCGGCGAGATTGGGCTCTCGAAACCCGGAATAGCCTGGCGGACCAGCAAGGGTTTTTTCTGCCAGTAGTCGCGCATGAATTCGCGCGCAGTCAGCCCGCCCAGCAGTTGAAGCGAAATATCAGGATTCATCGCTAAGCCCTTGAATTAGTTGAATACCCATAAATAAAAACGCCCGGCACAGCCGGGCGTCTGGGTGGCTGTTGCCGTTTAGATGCGCGTGGCCTGAGCGACCGCGTTGCCGATGTAGCTGGCAGGGGTCAAACGTTTGAGCTCAGCTTTGGCTTCGGCAGGCATGTCCAGGCCGTCGATGAAAGTCTGCAGTGCTTCGGGGCTGATGCCTTTGCCACGGGTCAGCTCTTTGAGCTTCTCGTAAGGGTTTTCGATGGCATAACGGCGCATCACGGTCTGGATCGGCTCAGCGAGGACTTCCCAGCATGCATCCAGGTCAGCGGCGATGCGGGCTTCGTTCAGCTCCAGCTTACTGATGCCCTTTAGGCTGGCCTCGTAGGCGATCACGCTGTGAGCGAAGCCCACACCGAGGTTACGCAGTACGGTGGAGTCGGTCAGGTCACGCTGCCAGCGCGAGATCGGCAACTTGCTGGCCAGGTGCTGGAACAGTGCGTTGGCGATACCCAGGTTGCCTTCGGAGTTTTCGAAGTCGATCGGGTTGACCTTGTGCGGCATGGTCGAGGAACCGATTTCGCCGGCAATGGTGCGCTGCTTGAAATAGCCCAGGGAGATGTAGCCCCAGATGTCCCGGTCGAAGTCGATCAGGATGGTGTTGAAGCGCGCGATACCATCGAACAGTTCAGCGATGTAGTCGTGCGGCTCGATCTGCGTGGTGTAGGGGTTGAACTGCAGCCCCAGGTCACCTTCGATGAACTGCTTGGCGTTGGCTTCCCAGTCGATCTGCGGGTAGGCCGAGAGGTGGGCGTTGTAGTTGCCAACGGCGCCATTGATCTTGCCCAGCAGCGGTACGGCTGCAACCTGAGCGATCTGCCGCTCCAGGCGATAAACCACGTTGGCCAACTCTTTGCCCAGGGTGGTCGGCGATGCCGGCTGACCGTGGGTGCGCGAGAGCATCGGTACGTTGGCGAATTTAACGGCCAGTTCACGGATGGCTTCGGCGGTCTGACGCATCAGCGGCAGCAGCACGTCATCACGGCCGGCGCGCAGCATCAGGGCGTGGGACAGGTTGTTGATGTCTTCACTGGTGCAGGCGAAGTGGATGAACTCACTGACCTTGTCCAGTTCAGGCAGCTTGGCCGCTTGTTCTTTGAGCAGGTACTCCACGGCTTTGACGTCGTGGTTGGTGGTGCGCTCAATTTCTTTGACGCGCTCGGCGTGCTCAACGGCAAAGTTATCTGCCAGTTCGTTGAGGATCGCCTGTGCTTCGGCGGAGAAGGGCGCAACCTCGGTCACACCTTCGTGGGCGGCGAGGCGTTGTAGCCAGCGCACTTCAACCATTACACGGAAACGGATCAGGCCGTATTCGCTGAAAATAGGGCGCAGAGCGCTGGTTTTGCCGGCGTAGCGGCCATCAACGGGGGAAACCGCGGTGAGCGAGGAAAGCTGCATGGGAGGCGTTCTCGGACAATCGGGCATTGAAAAGGGCGCGTATCATACATGAAATCGGCAGCTGAATTGCGCTTGCTTACTACCGTTCAGCCGCGCACGCGCCGCGCAATGGATAACAAGCTGGCACTGAAAATCAGCGCAGCCCCAAACCATGAGGTCAGGTCAGGGCTTTCATCCCAGCGCCACCAGGCAATAACGCCGGCAAAGACGATCGCCAGGTAAGCAAAGGGGCCGATCAGGCCTGGTGGCGCAAGGGCGTAAGCCCTGGACATGATGATCTGGCTGGCAGTCGCCAGTAGACCGATCATCAGCAATAGCCCGAGGTCATGCTGCGACAGCGGTTGCCAGGCCCAAGCCAGGGGGATGGCCGAGATCAGCGCGCTGAACAGTGAAAAATAGAACACGATCCGAAACGCCGGCTCGGTGTCGCTCATTTCTCGAATCGAAACAAACGCGAATGCAGCCAGGATGCTGGCTGTCAGACCGATCAGCGTATGGCTGTCCAGCAGCGCCGCAGATGGCTTGGCCACCAGCAATACACCAACGAGGCCAATGCCTGACGTTAGTAGCATGCGCTTGGTCAGCGGCTCTTTAAGCCACCACCAGGCGATTATTGGGGTAAACACTGGGGCCGAGTAAGTGAACAGCATGGCGTCAGTTAGCGGCAGGTGGGCAATGGCGTAGAAGAAGCAGTACATCGCCGCCAAGCCATAGGTGGTGCGCCACAGGTGTGACTTTAAGCGCCCGGTCTTAAGCGGCTGCACGCCTTTGAGCAGTATCAGCGGCAGAAAGAACAGCACGCCCACCAGGTTGCGAAAAAACACCACCGATTCGTTGTTGACGCTGACGGAGACCTCGCGGATCGCGCCTCCCATAAACGAAAACAACAGCGCTGAAAGTGCCAGTAATGCCGCACCGTGTAACGGCTTGACCGAGCGCGTGAGCATTAGCTGCGCAGCAGTGGATAAAGCTCTTTGAGCAGCTTGCTGCGGCTGAACACCATCTGCCAGCGATGGCCGCCCAATTGGCGCCACAGGCGCGCAGAACGAATCCCGGCAAGCAGCAGTGCGCGGATTTTCGCCGCATTATTGGCCTGCTGCAGATGGCGCATGTCGCCTTGCACCTGAATGCGTTGGCGGAACGTGCTGATAGTGTCCTGGTACAGGCTGCCGCAGTTGGCGATGACGTTCTCATGGGTCGAGCCAAAGAGCTCAACCTGCTGCTGAATCTGATCGAGGCGGCTGCCCATCACTTGCAGCATATCGCCGCGTTTATTCAGTTGCCGCTCCAGCGCGGTCAAGGCCAAGGCGTAGCGCAATGGCTCGCGCTGCAGGCTGGCTGGGTCACGCTCGAGTGCGCCCACCAGGGCGCGGTAACCCTCACGCAAATTCAGGTCATCGCCGCCATACACGTCCAGCGTGTTCTTCGGGTCGCGCACCAGCAGGCTGTTGATCATGCATGCCACAGCGGGCTCACTGACCTGGCCGGTTCGCGCCAGCGTATCGACCAATACGGCGGACTCGAATACCGCCCCGAGGGCGATCAACTGCTCACGGATTGGGTTCACGTTTGCGGCTCCTGCATGGTCCATGGCTCGGCGACTTCAATGACACCGCCGCCCAGGCAGATTTCGCCGTCGTAAAACACCACGGACTGCCCTGGCGTAACTGCGCGCTGCGGCTCGGCAAACGTCGCACGGAAGCCGCTAGGGGTTTGTTCAAGCGTGCAGGCTTGATCGCTCTGGCGATAACGTACTTTGGCGGTCAGCTCACGTGGGGTGGTTAAATCAACCGGATTGACCCAGTAGATCTCGGAGGCGAGCAGGGCGCGGCTAAACAACCAGGGGTGCTGATTACCTTGGCCTACCACCAGCACGTTGCGCGTGAGGTCTTTTTGCAGCACATACCAAGGCTCATCACTAGCATCTTTCAGACCGCCAATGCCCAAGCCCTGGCGCTGACCGATGGTGTGGTACATCAGGCCGTGGTGGCGACCGATAACCTCGCCCTCAGTGGTTTCGATATTGCCCGGTTGCGCCGGTAGGTATTGCTTGAGGAAGTCGCTGAAGCGCCGCTCACCGATAAAGCAGATACCCGTGGAGTCTTTCTTCTTCGCCGTGGCCAGCTGGTATTTCTCGGCAATGGCGCGCACGGCAGGTTTTTCCAGCTCGCCAACCGGGAACAGCGTTTTAGCAATCTGCTCGCCACCCACGGCATGCAGGAAGTAGCTCTGATCCTTATTTGGATCCAAACCTTTAAGCAGTTCTGTACGGCCGTCGATGTCGCGCCGACGCACATAGTGGCCGGTGGCAATCAGGTCGGCACCCAGCATCAGGGCGTAGTCGAGGAAAGCCTTGAACTTGATTTCGCGGTTACACAGGATGTCCGGATTGGGCGTTCGCCCGGCCTTATATTCGGCCAGGAAGTGTTCGAACACGTTGTCCCAGTATTCGGCGGCAAAGTTGGCGGTGTGCAGCTTGATGCCAATTTTGTCGCACACCGCCTGCGCATCCGCCAGATCGTCCATGGCGGTGCAGTAGTCGGTGCCGTCGTCTTCGTCCCAGTTCTTCATGAACAGGCCTTCGACCTGGTAGCCCTGCTCGAGCAGGAGCAAGGCGGAAACGGAGGAATCTACGCCGCCGGACATGCCGACGATGACGCGTTGGGTGCTTGGCGCTTGCATGGGAATACTGGACACGGCTTCGAAAAAGAGGGCGATTCTAGCAGGCTGAGGTGCTTGGCCGTTAATCGCGGATAAGTGACAGCGGAAAACAGTGCCCGCTCAGGTAGTCATCGATACAGCGCACTACCAACTCACTGCGCCAGCGCTCGGGTTGCGCCGCTAGCTCGTCACGGGTCAGCCAGCGTGGGCCTATGATGCCGTGATCTAGCGTGTACTCGGGATGATGACGCAACGCTTTACCGGCAAAACATACGCGCTGGTAGGTCACACCATTGCTCGGGGCGGTGTACAGGTAGATCCCCGTAACGCCCGTCAGCTCGATATCCCAGCCGGTTTCTTCAAGCGTTTCGCGAATGGCGGCTTGCAGCAGGCTTTCGTTGGCGTCCAAGTGGCCAGCGGGCTGATTGAATACCGCTCGCCCCTCGGCCATTTCTTCAACCAAAAGGAAGCGCCCTTGGTCCTCAATAACGGTGGCGACGGTGATGTGTGGCTGCCAATCCATAGGTGTTTACCTGTTGTTAAGCATAAATCATTAGGTGATTGCTCTGCGGCTAAACGCAGAACCCCCGGCGCAAGGCCAGGGGTTCTGGGTTACTACAGGTTTCGCGTCAAACGTTACGCCAGTGCAGCAAGGGCCGCATTAAACGTAGCGCTGGGGCGCATAACCTGGCTGGTCAGCTGTGGATTGGAGCGGTAGTAACCGCCAATATCCACAGGCTTGCCCTGCACAGCACTAAGCTCAGCAACGATAGCGGCTTCATTGTCGCCCAGGGCCTTTGCCAATGGCGCGAACTGTGCCTGCAGCGCCAAGTCTTCAGTCTGCGCTGCCAGCTCTTGTGCCCAGTAGAGCGCCAAGTAGAAGTGGCTGCCACGGTTGTCCAGCTCGCCGGTTTTGCGCGAAGGCGACTTGTTGCTGTCGAGCAACTTGCCGGTCGCGGCGTCCAGGGTGGTGCCCAGGAGTTTAGCTTTGGCGTTGTTGGTCTTGATACCGGTCTCTTCCAGAGATACCGCCAGGGCCAGGAACTCGCCCAGCGAGTCCCAGCGCAAGTGGTTCTCTTCGATCAGCTGCTGCACGTGCTTGGGTGCTGAACCGCCCGCACCTGTTTCGTACATGCCGCCGCCTGCCATCAACGGAACGATGGAGAGCATCTTCGCCGAGGTGCCCAGCTCCATGATTGGGAAGAGGTCGGTCAGGTAGTCGCGCAATACGTTGCCGGTCACCGAAATGGTGTCCAGGCCACGAATCAAGCGCTCCATGCTCACGCGGATGGCTTGGTTGTAATCCATCATGCGGATATCCAGACCGGTGAGGTCATGGTCCTGCAGATAAACTTCTACCTTCTTCTGCAGCTCGCGGTCGTGAGCGCGCTCTGGGTCGAGCCAGAAGATTGCCGGTGTATTGGATTGACGGGCGCGGGTAACGGCCAGCTTGACCCAGTCACGGATCGGTGCGTCTTTGGTCTGGCAGGCGCGCCAGATGTCGCCGGCCTCAACTTCGTGCTGCATCAGTACAGTGCCATCGGCCAGCACAACACGCATGCTGCCATCGACGGTCATTTGGAAGGTTTTATCGTGCGAGCCGTATTCTTCAGCCTTCTGCGCCATCAGGCCGACGTTCGGTACGCTGCCCATGGTGGTAGGGTCGAACGCGCCGTTGGTTTTGCAGAAATTGATCATTTCCTGGTAGATGCGGGCGTAGGTACTTTCCGGCATCACCGCTTTGGTGTCCTTGAGCTTGCCGTCTTTGCCCCACATCTGCCCGGAGCTGCGGATCATCGCTGGCATCGAGGCGTCGACGATTACGTCGCTTGGGATGTGCAGGTTGGTGATGCCCTTGACCGAATCAACCATGGCCATTTCAGGGCGACCGCTGTAGCAGGCGTGGATGTCGTCGAGAATTTCTTCCTGCTGTGAGGCCGGCAGGGATTTGATTTTGTCGTAGACGCTGCTGATGCCGTTGTTCGGGTTAACGCCCAGCTCTTCGAACAGCTTGCCGTATTTATCGAACACATCTTTGTAGTAAACGCTGACGGCGTGACCAAAGACGATCGGGTGAGACACCTTCATCATGGTCGCCTTGACGTGCAGGGACCACATTACACCGGTGTCCTTGCAGTCCTGCAGGGTCTTCTCGAAGAAGTCGCGCAGCTTGCGGCAGCTCATGTACATGCTGTCGAAGACTTCGCCTTCTTGCAGGGCGAGTTGCTTTTTGACTTCGACCTTGCCGTCTTTGCCAACAAATTCAATGCGCACGTCGCCGGCGTTTGCCATGGTGATCGACTGCTCGCTGGAGAAGAAGTCGCCGCCGCGCATGTAGTCAGCGTGGGACTGCGAAGCCATGCTCCACTTACCCATCGAATGCGGATGCTTGCGCACAAAGGCTTTTACCGCGGCAGGTGCGCGACGGTCGGAGTTACCTTCACGCAGAACCGGGTTGACCGCGCTGCCGAGCACTTTGCTGTAACGCGCGCGTGCTTCTTTCTCGGCGTCGGTGTGCGGGTCTTCAGGGAAATTGGGGATGTTATAGCCCTGGGCTTGCAGTTCGGCGATAGCGGCTTTGAGCTGCGGCACCGAGGCACTGATGTTCGGCAGTTTGATGATGTTGGCTTCGGGAGAGGTCGCCAGAACGGCCAGCTTAGCCAGGTCATCATCGACCTGCTTGTCGGCATCCAGCTGGTCAGCAAAGCTGGCGAGGATGCGGGCTGCAAGAGATATGTCGCGTGTTTCGACAGCAATACCAGCAGAGGCTGCGAAGGCTTCTACAATAGGTAGCAGCGAATAGGTCGCAAGGGCTGGGGCTTCGTCAGTGAAGGTATAAATGATCTTCGAAGGGGTGGACATTTAGAGTTAACTCTCTTCTTTGCTGAGCGTACATAAGCACTCGACATGCGCAGGTAAGCGCACAAGCCCAATGAAGAGCGGACTTGAAATCGAGGTCTTGCCGCGGTGATGTTGGATGCACCAGTAGAGTGTTGAGCATTTCGAGCCGTTGAATCGCTGTAGCAGTTCGACGGTATCAAGACGCGAGCCACTTATTCGGGGTACCTACGCCTCATGACCTGTTGGTCAGCGCGCAGTATATCACTGCGGCAGCGCGTCGCAGAATGCCTTGGCGCATAAGACCAACGAACATATGGTTTCGCCCGAATCAAGTGGGGTACTCTCGGGTGATCTGACGGTTTAACCACAAGACGGAGTCCAGCATGGGATACCAAAAGATCCAGGTGCCAGCAACCGGTGACAAAATCACCGTAAATGCCGATACATCTCTGAACGTACCGAATAATCCAATCATTCCCTTCATTGAAGGGGATGGCATCGGCGTTGATATCAGCCCGGTGATGATCAAGGTCGTCGATGCTGCCGTTCACAAAGCCTATGGCGGCGAGCGCAAGATCTCCTGGATGGAGGTGTACGCCGGCGAAAAAGCCACTCAGGTTTACGATCAGGACACCTGGCTGCCCCAGGAAACCCTGGATGCAGTCAAAGATTATGTAGTGTCCATCAAGGGCCCGCTGACCACGCCAGTGGGTGGCGGCATCCGCTCCTTGAACGTGGCCCTGCGTCAGCAGCTTGATTTGTACGTCTGCCTGCGCCCAGTGCGCTGGTTTGAAGGCGTACCGAGCCCAGTTAAGAAACCGGGTGATGTCGACATGACCATCTTCCGTGAAAACTCGGAAGACATTTATGCCGGTATCGAGTGGAAAGCCGGCTCGCCAGAAGCAAACAAAGTGATCAAATTCCTCAAAGAGGAAATGGGCGTTACCAAAATTCGCTTTGACCAGGATTGTGGTATCGGCGTTAAACCGGTGTCCAAGCAGGGTACCAAGCGTCTGGCGCGCAAGGCATTGCAGTACGTGGTCGATAACGACCGCGACTCACTTACCATCGTGCACAAAGGCAATATCATGAAGTTCACCGAAGGTGCCTTCAAAGAGTGGGCTTATGAAATTGCTGCTGAAGAGTTCGGCGCAACCCTGCTCGACGGCGGTCCTTGGATGCAGTTCAAGAATCCGAAAACAGGTAAGAACGTCATCGTTAAGGATGCTATCGCCGACGCCATGCTGCAGCAGATCCTGTTGCGCCCAGCCGAGTATGACGTAATTGCCACCTTGAACCTCAATGGTGACTATCTATCAGACGCCCTAGCTGCTGAAGTGGGTGGTATTGGTATCGCTCCAGGCGCCAACCTCTCCGACACCATTGCGATGTTCGAGGCCACTCACGGCACTGCGCCGAAGTACGCCGGTAAAGATCAGGTGAATCCGGGGTCGTTGATCCTGTCCGCTGAAATGATGCTGCGTCACATGGGCTGGGTCGAAGCTGCCGATCTGATTATCAAGGGCACCAATGGCGCTATCTCGGCCAAGACAGTGACCTATGATTTTGAGCGCCTGATGGATGGTGCCAAGTTGCTGTCTTGCTCGGCATTTGGTGATGCATTGATTTCGCACATGTAAGGGAAGCGCTGATAAAAAGGCCGGTCATTTGACCGGCCTTTTTATTGTGCGATTACCCGCCTATAAAAGACGTCAGGCTTGTACCGGTGAATCCTGAGTTTGCTTAATTGCAGCGGGTGCTTCATTGGCAGCGAAAGCTGCACTGATGTTAACGGCGTGGAGCCCTTTGGGGCCTTGAATAATATCGAAGCTTACTGACTGGCCAGCCTTCAGCGTTTTATAGCCGTCCATCTGGATGGCCGAGTAGTGGGCAAACAGGTCCTCATCTCGACCATCGGCCACGATAAACCCGTAACCTTTGGCGTTGTTGAACCACTTGACCTTACCGCTAACCATGCTGATATCCCTCTGCAAAGGACTCCATCACTGGAGTATCATCCACCTCATTCCACACGTTGCTTGACATGCGCTAGCAACACTGCGAAACCCCTTTAATACCCGCTCAGGGTATTCATTGTTTGTAACACCGTTTTGCCGATAGTCAAGGCAATGCTGTAACTGGCTGAGAAGCCAGTCAAACTCTGTCCTGTACAGACTATTCGCCCATCAACGAAGCTATTCAGCATGCATGCACGTAGCCAGATTCGACTAACATCCAACCAAGATGATCCCGCTGAGCATGAGGAAGATTCCTATGGCTTAGCCGTACAGGAGGCCAAGCCAGCACTGCAGGCACCTCCGATGTACAAGGTGATCTTGTTCAATGATGACTACACGCCTATGGATTTTGTCGTCGAAATTCTTGAGGTGTTTTTCAACCTGAATCGAGAGCAAGCGACCAAAATCATGCTGGCCGTCCATACAGAGGGGCGGGCAGTGTGCGGAATTTTTACTCGCGATATTGCTGAAACCAAAGCGACACAGGTGAATCAATATGCGAGAGAGAGCCAGCATCCGCTACTCTGTGAAATAGAGAAGGACGGTTAACGCCGGCCACTTGGGCATGAGGTGAAGCTATGTTAAATCGAGAGCTCGAAGTTACCCTCAATCTGGCTTTCAAGGAGGCACGTACCAAGCGTCATGAATTTATGACAGTTGAGCACTTGTTACTTGCCCTTCTGGATAACGAGGCTGCCGCCAGCGTGTTACGTGCTTGCGGGGCTAACCTAGATAAACTGCGGCATGACCTGCAGGAATTTATCGACTCCACCACCCCGCTTATCCCTCAACATGATGAAGAGCGCGAGACGCAGCCTACGCTGGGTTTTCAGCGCGTTCTGCAGCGCGCGGTTTTCCATGTGCAGAGTTCCGGCAAGCGTGAAGTGACCGGTGCCAATGTGCTGGTTGCGATCTTTAGTGAGCAGGAAAGTCAGGCCGTATTCCTGCTTAAGCAGCAGAGCGTTGCGCGTATTGATGTGGTCAATTTTATTGCTCATGGCATATCCAAGGTGCCCGGTCACGGCGGCCATGCGGAAACCGAGCAGGAAATGCAGGACGAAGAGGGTGGTGAGTCTTCCAGCTCCAGTAATCCACTAGATGCTTATGCCAGCAACCTAAACGAACTGGCTCGCCAGGGGCGTATTGACCCACTGGTGGGTCGTGAGATGGAAGTTGAGCGTGTTGCGCAGATTCTCGCGCGCCGCCGCAAGAATAATCCTCTGCTGGTCGGTGAGGCCGGCGTAGGTAAGACGGCTATTGCTGAGGGGTTGGCCAAGCGCATTGTCGACAAGCAAGTGCCTGATTTGCTGGCGGATAGCGTGGTCTATTCACTGGATCTCGGTGCACTGCTGGCCGGGACCAAATATCGTGGTGATTTTGAGAAACGACTGAAAGCTCTGCTCAATGAACTGCGTAAACGCCCGCATGCCATTTTGTTTATTGATGAAATCCACACCATTATCGGCGCAGGTGCTGCTTCTGGCGGGGTGATGGATGCCTCCAACCTGCTTAAGCCCATGCTGTCTTCTGGGGAAATTCGCTGCATTGGCTCGACTACTTTCCAGGAATTCCGCGGCATCTTCGAGAAAGACCGCGCGTTAGCACGGCGCTTCCAAAAAGTTGATGTGGTTGAGCCATCGGTAGAGGACACCATTGGTATCCTGCGCGGCCTGAAGGGGCGTTTCGAACAGCACCACAGTATTGAATACAGTGATGAGGCCTTACGGGCCGCCGCGGAACTGGCTTCGCGCTATATCAATGACCGGCACATGCCGGACAAGGCCATTGACGTGATCGATGAGGCCGGTGCCTACCAGCGCCTGCAGCCTTTGGATAAGCGCTTGACCCGTATCGATGTCGCACAAGTGGAAGATATCGTGGCGAAAATTGCCCGCATTCCACCTAAGCATGTCAGCAGCTCGGATAAAGAATTGCTACGCAATCTTGAGCGCGACTTAAAGCTCACCGTGTTTGGCCAGGATGACGCGATTGACTCGCTGTCCACGGCAATCAAGCTGTCGCGCGCCGGCCTTAAAGCGCCCGATAAACCGGTCGGTTCGTTTTTGTTTGCCGGTCCCACCGGGGTTGGTAAGACTGAAGCGGCTCGCCAGCTGGCTAAAGCCTTGGGCGTTGAACTGGTGCGTTTTGACATGTCTGAGTACATGGAGCGTCATACTGTGTCGCGCTTGATAGGTGCGCCGCCTGGTTATGTCGGTTTTGATCAAGGTGGCCTGTTAACCGAGGCCATAACCAAAACGCCGCACTGTGTGCTGCTGCTCGATGAGATCGAAAAGGCTCACCCTGAAGTCTTTAACCTGTTGCTGCAGGTCATGGACCACGGAACCCTGACCGATAACAACGGCCGCAAAGCAGACTTCCGCAACGTGATTGTGATCATGACGACTAACGCAGGGGCCGAAACGGCTGCGCGTGCATCCATTGGCTTCACCCATCAGGACCACTCGTCTGATGCCATGGAAGTGATCAAGAAGAGCTTCACGCCTGAGTTCCGTAACCGCCTGGATACCATTATTCAGTTCGGCCGGCTGAGTCATGAGGTGATTAAAAGCATCGTCGACAAGTTCCTTACCGAGCTGCAGGCGCAGCTTGAGGACAAGCGGGTTACGCTGGAAGTCAGTAGTGCGGCGCGCAGCTGGTTGGCGCAGAGCGGTTACGACGTGCAAATGGGGGCCCGACCAATGGCTCGCTTGATCCAGGACAAGATCAAGCGGCCGCTGGCGGAAGAGATTCTCTTTGGCGAGCTAGCTGACCACGGTGGTGTGGTGCACATCGATATAGAAGATGGCGAACTGACCTTTGAGTTCGAAACCACTGCAGAAATGGCTTAAGCGAAGTTTGCTTTCGCCCACAAAAACGCCCGGCAATGCCGGGCGTTTTTACTGGAGCTTGGTGTAACAGATGCCGGAAAACTAGGTTTTCAGCGGCCTGTTAACGGGCGCGATAGGTAATGCGGCCCTTGCTCAAGTCATAAGGCGTAAGTTCAACGCGAACTTTGTCGCCAGTCAGAATGCGGATGTAATTTTTGCGCATCTTTCCGGAGATGTGCGCAGTAACGACGTGCCCATTTTCCAACTCCACACGGAACATGGTGTTGGGCAGGGTGTCGACGACAGTGCCTTCCATTTCGAAGCTGTCTTCTTTCGACATGCAGTAAAGCCCTCGGTATCCAATGAATGGCCCGGTGCAACTGGCGCCAGGCAAAAGCGGCGTGCATTGTGCCCGAATTTTGGGGTTTACGCCAAGAGCTTCAGTTAAGGCTGGTCCAGCGCTGGTTAGCGAACAGCTCAATAGGGCGGTATTCGGTCTTGTAACTCATTTTGCGGCAGCTCTTAATCCAGTAACCCAAATAGACCGCATGCAGCTCAAGCCGGGCGGCTTCGGCAATTTGCCAGAGGATGGCAAAGCGCCCGAGGCTGCGCCGTTCCTCGCTTGGCTCGTAAAAGGTGTAAACCGCAGATAATCCATTGGGTAGCACGTCGGTCACTGCAATTGCCAGCAGCTGGCTGTCCAGGCGGAACTCATAGAAACGTGAGAACGTCAGGTCGCGTACCAAAAATGTCGAAAACTGTTCGCGGCTTGGCGGATGCATATCTCCATCAGCATGCCGCTGTTCAATGTAACGCGCGTACAGCGCGTAATATTCTTCGGTAAATGCTGGGCGCACGAGGCGCACCTGGATGTCCTGATTGCGCTTGAGTATGCGCCGCTGTTGGCGGCTGGGGTTGAACTGTGTCGCAGGAATGCGCGCCGGGACGCAAGCGCTGCACTGTTGGCAGTGCGGGCGGTAGAGATGATCACCGCTGCGGCGGAAACCCATTTCTGAAAGTTCAGCGTAAACCTGCACGTCCATGGGCTGACTGGGGTCGAGGAACAGCGTTGTAGCCTGTTCGTCGGGCAGGTAGCTGCAGGCGTGCGGTTGAGTGGCGTAAAACTTCAGGCGGGCCAGCTCAGTCATGATCGGCTCTCGGGATCGGTCTTCAGCAAGTGTAAGCCAGGCTGGCAAACTCGCCTAGGCGAGCCAGTCTGCTCGGCTGGGCTGGTCAAGGTGAGCGCTCAGGTAGAGGGCGAAATCAGTGCGTGAAATCGTTTGGGCGCCCAGGCTGAGTAAATGCTCGGTTGGCATCTGGCAGTCGATCAGGACAAATCCCCAGCGCTGCAACTGCTCAACCAGGGTGACGAAACCCACTTTGGATGCGTTATCGGCGTGGCTAAACATCGATTCACCAAAAAACAGCTGGCCCATGGCCAAGCCATACAGGCCGCCAACCAGCTCGTTCTCACGCCATACTTCAACTGAGTGCGCTACGCCTCGGCGGTGCAGCTCAAGGTAGGCGTCCTGCATCGGGCTAGTGATCCATGTGTCTGCCGCATAACTGCGCGGGCCGGCACAGGCGCGAATGACGTCAGCAAATGCGCGGTCAAAGGTCACCCGATAACGGCCTTGGCGCAACACTTTGGCCAAGCTGCGCGAGATATGCAGGTTGTCGGGAAACAAAACGGTGCGCGGGTCTGGCGACCACCAGAGAATTGGCTGGCCATCCTGAAACCAGGGGAAGCAGCCATGACGATAAGCCTGAATCAAACGTTCTGGGCGCAGGTCACCACCAGCAGCTAGCAAGCCATTGGGTTCGCGCAGGGCTTTAGATAGCGGCGGGAAATCCAGAGAGTCGCGTTGCAGCCACGTCAGCATAAGCAGGGCCGGGATTCGGATAGATGAGAGGGGAGGGCGGATGTGTGTCCGCCCAAGGATGGATCAGTTGTCGTCGAGGAATTTCTCGACATCCAGCGCTGCCATGCAGCCGGCACCGGCCGAAGTGATGGCCTGGCGGTAGACGTGGTCGGCCACGTCCCCTGCCGCGAACACCCCGTCGATGCTGGTGGCGGTGGCATTACCTTCATTGCCGCCTTTGATCAGCAGGTAGCCGTCACGCATGTTCAGCTGTCCCTGGAATAGATCGGTATTGGGCTTGTGACCGATGGCGATAAACACGCCTGCAAGTGGCAGATCGGTTGTGACACCGGTTTGCGTGTCTTTAAGGCGTGCCCCGGTAACACCGGTGTTGTCGCCCAGCACTTCTTCCAACGAGTGGTTCCAATGCAGCACTACGTTACCGTTTGCAGCCTTGTCGAACAGCTTGTCCTGAAGAATCTTCTCGGAGCGCAGCTTGTCGCGGCGATGCACCAAGTGGACTTCCTTAGCGATATTCGACAAGTACAGTGCTTCTTCAACCGCAGTGTTACCGCCGCCGATTACTGCGACCACTTGGTTGCGATAAAAGAAGCCGTCGCAGGTTGCGCAGGCCGAAACACCCTTGCCAGCAAAGGCCTCTTCCGATGGCAGGCCCAGGTACTGCGCCGATGCGCCGGTGGCAATAATCAGGGCATCACAGGTGTAAGTGCCGCTGTCGCCTTTTAATGTGAAAGGGCGCGACTGCAACTCGGCGGTGTGGATGTGGTCATAGACGATCTCGGTATCGAAGCGCTCGGCATGCTTTTGCATGCGTTCCATCAGCGCTGGCCCGGTCAGGCCTTCGACATCGCCGGGCCAGTTGTCCACCTCAGTAGTTGTGGTCAGCTGACCGCCAGGTTGCATGCCGGTAATGATCACAGGCTTAAGGTTGGCGCGGGCGGCGTAAACGGCAGCGCTATAACCAGCAGGGCCGGAGCCCAGGATGATCAAGCGTGAATGCTTGACTTCGCTCATAAAAACACCTCATAAGCCTTTGTCACAAAAGAGAATGCATGCTCAAATTGAGCTGCGCGCAAGACAGTGGCCGATATGCTACACCGAAGCAGGTAACGAGCGGGAGTCAACTGCCGCCGCTCGCGCCAGCGAGACCTGGAGCCTGGCACCACCTCGCTAAACCCGTACAATCGCGGCATGTTTACCGTTAATCCCTTATTCGGCGCCCCAGGTGCAGGAACACAAGCGTTTTGAAGAAATCTAGCCCAACCGCACAACTCCCAATCTGGCGTCAGCAGCTGCCTTCTCGACTGAAAGAAGGCGCATTGATTGGCTTGGGTGCGCTTTGTCTTTATCTGTGGATGGCGCTGCTGACTTACGATGCGGCCGACCCTGGTTGGACCCACACCAGCAACGTTGAGCAGGTACAGAACTCAGCCGGGCGCGCTGGTGCCTGGTTCGCTGACATTCTGTTTATGGCGCTGGGCTATTTCGCCTATTTATTCCCGCTACTACTGGCCGTTAAAACATGGCAAGTGTTCCGCACCCGGCATCAGCCTTGGCAGTGGAGCGGCTGGCTGTTCTCTTGGCGGCTAATCGGCCTGATGTTTCTGGTGTTGTCCGGGGCCGCGCTGGCATTTATTCATTTTGATTCCAGTTCAAGCATGCCGGCCTCTGCTGGCGGCGCCCTAGGAGAGAGCTTAGGGCAGTTGGCCATCAATGGCCTGAACGTGCAGGGCAGCACGCTGTTATTGATTGCCTTGTTCCTTTTCGGGTTGACGGTGTTTACCGACCTGTCATGGTTCAAGGTGATGGACCTGACCGGCAAGATCACCCTGGACCTTATCGAGCTGATCCAGAGCCTGGCCAACCGCTGGTGGAATGCGCGGGTTGAGCGCAAGCAACTGGTGGCGCAGCTGCGCGAGGTCGATGAGCGGGTCAGTGATGTCTCTGCACCGATTGTGTTGGATCGTCGCGAGCAGGCCAAAGTCAAAGAACGCCTTATTCAGCGCGAAGAGTCACTGAGTAAACACATGAGCGAGCGCATCAACCGCGCCGCACCGGTAATCGCACCGACCACTACGCCGAAAGAGCCTGAGCCCAGCAAACGTGTGCTCAAAGAAAAACAGGTCAACCTATTCGAGGACAGCGTCCTTGCTGGCAGCCTGCCACCCTTATCGATCCTCGATGTGGCGGAAAAAGTTCAGAAGAAATACTCGCCTGAATACCTGGAGGCGATGTCACGGCTGCTGGAAATTAAACTCAAGGAGTTTGGTGTCGAGGTCATCGTCGAGTCCGTTCATCCCGGCCCGGTGATTACCCGCTTCGAAATCCAGCCAGCTGCCGGGATCAAAGTCAGCCGTATCTCCGGCCTGGCCAAAGACTTGGCGCGCTCGATGGCGATCATCAGCGTGCGGGTGGTGGAAGTGATCCCTGGCAAGACCACCGTCGGTATTGAAATTCCTAACGAAGACCGGCAGATAGTGCGCTTCTCCGAAGTGCTGTCGTCGCCTGAGTACGACGAAGCCAAGTCGCCGGTGACCCTGGCCCTGGGTCACGATATCGGTGGCAAGCCGGTGATTACCGACCTGGCCAAAATGCCCCACCTGCTGGTGGCCGGTACTACCGGTTCGGGTAAGTCGGTAGGGGTCAACGCAATGATCTTGTCGATCCTGTTCAAGTCCACGCCAGAAGAGGCGCGCTTGATCATGATCGACCCGAAAATGCTTGAGCTGTCGATCTACGAAGGCATTCCGCACCTGTTATGCCCCGTGGTTACTGACATGAAAGAGGCTGCCAACGCTCTGCGCTGGTCGGTCGCCGAGATGGAGCGTCGTTACAAGCTGATGTCGAAGATGGGCGTGCGTAACCTGGCGGGCTTCAACCGCAAGGTCAAAGACGCCATCGATGCCGGTGAGCCGCTGTCCGACCCGCTGTACAAACGCGAAAGCATGCACGATGAAGCGCCGCTGCTTAAGCCGCTGCCGACCATTGTGGTAGTGGTCGATGAGTTTGCCGACATGATGATGATTGTCGGCAAAAAGGTTGAAGAGCTGATCGCGCGTATCGCCCAGAAAGCCCGTGCGGCGGGGATTCACCTGATTCTCGCCACACAGCGGCCCTCGGTGGATGTGATCACTGGCCTGATCAAGGCCAACATTCCGACCCGCATGGCGTTTCAGGTATCGAGCAAGATCGACTCGCGGACCATTCTTGACCAAGGCGGTGCCGAACAACTGCTCGGGCACGGTGACATGCTCTACATGCCGCCGGGCACCAGTTTGCCGATCCGTGTACACGGTGCATTCGTTTCCGACGAAGAAGTCCACCGCGTCGTGGAAGCCTGGAAACAACGCGGCACGCCGGACTATATCGATGACATCCTCAACGGCGCTGAAGAGGCCGGTAGTGGTTTTGAAGGCAGCGGTGAGGGTGGTGAAGGCAGTGAGACAGATGCGCTTTATGATGAGGCGGTCAATTTCGTCCTCGAGAGCCGGCGCGCTTCAATTTCGGCGGTGCAGCGTAAACTTAAAATCGGCTACAACCGTGCTGCACGGATGATTGAGGCCATGGAAATGGCTGGCGTCGTCACCTCAATGAACACCAATGGCTCTCGTGAGGTCATAGCCCCGAGCCCCGTTCGCGATTAACACTTCGCCCTGAACTGATAAGGATCCCCATGCGCCTGATTCGCATGCTGTTGCTGACCGTACTGAGTTTTACCAGCGTTGCCGCCATGGCTGACGATGAAGTCGCTGTGCAGCGCTTGACCGAGCTGCTCAATCAGGCGCAAACCATTACTGCGCGCTTTTCCCAGCTGACGCTGGATGGCAGCGGTACTCAGCTGCAGGAAACCGCCGGTCAGCTTGTGCTCAAGCGCCCAGGTCTGTTCCGCTGGCACACCGATGCTCCGATGGAGCAATTGCTGGTTTCCAATGGCGAAAAAGTCTGGCTGTATGACCCGGATTTGCTGCAAGTGACCATCCAGACCCTTGACCAGCGTCTGACTCACACCCCGGCGCTGCTGCTTTCCGGCGATGTATCGAAGATTCGCGAGAACTTCGACATCAGCCACAAGGAAGGCGGCAATGTGGTCGACTTCATCCTCAAGCCCAAGTCCAAAGACACCCTGTTCGACAGCCTGCGTCTGTCGTTCCGTAACAACGTGCTGAATGACATGCAGTTGATCGACAGCATTGGTCAGCGCACCAATATTCTGTTCCTCAACGTGAAAATGAATGAGCCGCAAGACGACGCGCAATTCACCTTCGACGTTCCGGCCGGCGCCGACGTGATCCAAGAGTAGAAACACTCGAGCAAGAGGCGTTAACCCCCGATCATGGACCTGTTTCGCAAGGCCCCCGTTGCTCAACCTCTGGCTGCCCGCTTGCGTGCAGCCAGCCTCGACGATTACGTCGGCCAGGAGCATTTGCTCGCCCGTGGCAAGCCCTTGCGTGAAGCCCTGGAGCAGGGGGCGCTGCACTCAATGATCTTCTGGGGGCCGCCCGGCGTGGGTAAAACCACCCTGGCGCGGCTATTGGCCCAGGTTTCCGACGCGCATTTCGAAACGATTTCCGCCGTGCTCTCGGGGGTCAAGGAAATCCGACAGGCAGTCGAAGTGGCCCAGCAACACGCTGCGCAATACGGCCGCCAGACCATCCTGTTTGTCGACGAAGTACACCGCTTCAACAAGTCCCAGCAGGATGCTTTTCTGCCTTATGTGGAAGACGGCACGCTGATCTTTATTGGCGCGACCACGGAAAACCCTTCGTTCGAGCTGAACAACGCCTTGCTCTCACGGGCGCGCGTTTACGTGCTTAAGAGCCTGGATGAAAGCGCGTTGCGCAAACTGGTCGAGCGCGCCTTAAGTGACCCGAAAGGCCTGGGCGAGCGCCAACTGAGCCTGCCCGAAGAAAGTTTTAAGATTCTCCAGGCAGCCGCCGATGGTGATGGCCGCCGTTTGCTCAACTTTCTGGAAAATGCGGCGGACCTGGTAGAGGACGGCAGCGCGATCGATAGCGAGCTGTTGCTCAATCTGCTTGGCGATACCCGCCGGCGCTTCGATAAGGGCGGCGAAGCCTTTTACGACCAGATATCCGCGCTGCACAAATCTGTACGCGGCTCCAGCCCAGACGGCGCGCTGTATTGGTTTGCACGCATGCTCGATGGCGGCTGTGATCCGTTGTATATCGCTCGGCGTGTGGTGCGCATGGCCAGCGAGGACATTGGCAACGCAGACCCACGCGCCTTAACCCTGTGCCTGAATGCTTGGGATGTTCAAGAGCGTCTGGGCAGCCCCGAGGGCGAACTAGCCGTGGCTCAGGCTATTGTCTACCTGGCCTGCGCGCCAAAAAGTAATGCGGTTTACAACGCTTTTAACGCCGCCAAACGCGATGCCGCCGAACATGGCTCGCAGGAAGTCCCGCTGCACCTGCGCAACGCGCCAACCAAACTGATGAAAGAGTTGGGCTATGGCGACGAATACCGTTATGCCCACGATGAACCCGATGCCTATGCGGCTGGGGAAGATTACTTCCCGGAAGCCTTCGAGCCGCGTCACTACTATCAGCCTGTGCCGCGTGGTTTGGAGCTGAAGATTCGCGACAAGCTGCAGCACTTGCAGAATCAAGATCGCAATAGCCCTCGGCAGCGGAGAAAACCATGATTCGTGTGGCCTTGGCCGTAGCCCTCGGTGGCGCAGTCGGCTCCGTTTTGCGCTTTCTAACCGCCAGTTGGGTCGCCGCACAATGGCCGCGGTACTTTTACATTGGCACCTTCACCGTCAACATCCTTGGCTGCCTGCTGATCGGCCTGCTCTCTGGGTTATTGCTGCTGCGCAGCGATCTGCCCATCGAGTTGCGCAGCGGCTTGATCATTGGCCTGCTCGGCGGTTTTACCACCTTCTCCTCATTCAGCCTGGAGCTACTCAAGCTGTTTGAAAGTGGCCGCCACAATGAGGCATTTGCCTACCTGTTATGCAGCGTTTTGGGTGGTGTCACCGCGGTTTGGGGCGGATTTAGCCTGGCACGCCTCTACCAGTAGCGCCTTGTCTAACCCGCGGTGTGGCACGCGACCCTGTTAAAGCCTTAAACTGCGCGGCATTGCGCGCCATGGCAACGGCCATGCAAACCCTTGTGATGTGTTGAGACCAGAACATGCTCGATTCCAAACTCGTTCGTACCCAGCTCCATGAAGTGGCCGAGCGCCTGGCCACCCGTGGCTTTGTACTTGATGTTGCACGCTTCGAAGCGCTCGAAGCCCAGCGCAAAACTGTGCAGACCCGCACTGAGCAGCTGCAGGCCGAGCGCAACAGTCGTTCCAAATCCATTGGCCAGGCCAAACAGCGCGGTGAAGACATTGCGCCACTGCTGGCCGATGTCGACCAGATGGGCAGTGATCTGGAGGCGGGCAAGCGTGAGCTTGATGCCATTCAAAGCGAACTCGACATCCTGCTGCTGAATATCCCCAACCTGCCGCATGAGTCGGTACCGATTGGCGAAGACGAAGACGGCAACGTCGAGGTGGCACGTTGGGGCACGCCGCGTAGCTTCGATTTCCCGATTCAGGACCACGTTGCGTTGGGTGAACAGCACGGCTGGCTGGATTTTGAAACCGCCGCCAAGCTGTCCGGTGCGCGCTTTGCCCTGTTGCGTGGCCCCATCGCTCGCCTGCACCGTGCCCTGGCACAGTTCATGATCAACCTGCACACTGGCGAGCACGGCTACGAAGAAGCCTACACGCCTTATCTGGTGCAGGCGCCAGCGCTGCAAGGCACCGGCCAGTTGCCGAAATTCGAAGAAGACCTGTTCAAGATCAGCCGTGAAGGCGAAGCGGATCTGTACCTGATCCCAACCGCTGAAGTGTCGCTGACCAATATCGTCGCCGGCGAGATTCTTGATCCGAAGCAGCTGCCGCTGAAGCTGGTTGCGCATACCCCATGCTTCCGTAGCGAGGCCGGAGCATCCGGTCGCGATACCCGTGGGATGATCCGTCAGCACCAGTTCGATAAAGTCGAGATGGTGCAGATTGTCGAGCCAAGCCAATCCTTTGAGGCATTGGAAAGCCTGACCGGCAACGCCGAGCGCGTGCTGCAGTTGCTTGAACTGCCTTATCGCAAGCTGGCGCTATGCACGGGCGACATGGGTTTTGGCGCGGTTAAAACCTACGACCTCGAAGTCTGGGTGCCGAGCCAGGACAAGTACCGCGAAATTTCCTCCTGCTCCAACTGTGGTGATTTCCAGGCCCGCCGTATGCAAGCGCGCTACCGTAACCCGGAAACTGGCAAGCCAGAGCTGCTGCACACCCTCAATGGCTCGGGCCTGGCAGTCGGCCGCACCCTGGTTGCGGTACTGGAAAACTACCAGCAGGCCGACGGTAGCATTCGCGTACCGGACGTTCTGAAGCCCTATATGGGCGGTATCGAAGTGATCGGCTAAGCAGCGCTTCTGTTACCTGCGACGGGGCGGCCAATACCGCCCCGTTTTGTTTATCTGATTGAGAGTGCGTGTCATGGATTTTCTGCCCCTGTTCCACAAGCTGCAGGATCGCCTGGTACTGGTGGTCGGTGGCGGTGAAGTCGCCGTGCGCAAGGCGCGCTTGCTCAGCGATGCCGGTGCCAAGTTGCGGGTGGTCGCGCCTGATATCCGTGAAGAACTGCGTGAAATGGCCGCGGCCCGCCAGGGTGAGGTGCTGCTGCGTGATTACCAGCCGGATGATTTACACGGCGTGGCGCTGATTATTGCTGCCACCGACGACGAGCCGCTGAATGCCGAGATATCGGCCCAGGCCCAGGCGTTGGGTATTCCGGTCAACGTGGTGGATGCGCCGAAGCTGTGCAGCGTGATTTTCCCGGCCATCGTCGACCGCTCACCGTTGATTGTGGCGATTACCAGTGGCGGCGATGCGCCGGTGCTGGCTCGGCTGATCCGCGCCAAAATCGAAACCTGGATTCCTTCGACCTATGGTCAGCTTGCTGGCTTGGCAAAGCGCTTCCGCGCCCAGGTCAAAGGCCTGTTTCCCGATGTACAGCAGCGCCGTGTGTTCTGGGAAGACGTGTTCCAGGGCCAAGTGGCCGAAAGTGTGTTCGCCGGCAAACTGCAGGAAGGTCAGCGCCTGCTGGAAGAAAAAATTGCCGGCATTGCACCGCGCGCACTCGGTGAGGTGTACCTAGTTGGCGCCGGGCCGGGTGACCCTGACTTGCTGACCTTCCGTGCCCTGCGCCTGATGCAGCAAGCCGATGTGGTGCTGTACGACCGCCTGGTAGCGCCGGCGATTATCGAGCTGTGCCGCCGCGATGCTGAACGTATCTATGTGGGCAAACAGCGCGCCGAGCACGCACTGCCGCAGGAGCAAATCAATCAACGCCTGGTCACTCTGGCCAAAGAAGGCAAACGTGTACTGCGCCTCAAGGGCGGCGATCCGTTTATTTTCGGTCGCGGTGGCGAAGAAATTGAAGAGCTGGCCGCTCACGGTATTCCGTTTCAAGTTGTGCCGGGCATTACTGCGGCGTCAGGCTGCGCGGCCTATGCGGGGATTCCACTGACCCACCGTGACCATGCGCAATCGGTACGTTTTGTGACCGGGCACTTGAAAGATGGCAGCAGTGATCTGCCTTGGAACGAGCTCACAGCTTCCAGCCAGACCCTGGTGTTTTATATGGGCCTGGTGGGTTTGCCCATGATTTGCAAACAGCTGATCGCCCATGGGCGCGCCGCATCAACGCCGGCGGCATTGATCCAGCAGGGCACCACACAAAACCAGCGGGTGTTTACCGGGACATTGGCCAACCTGGTCGAGCTGGTCGCCGAGCATGAAGTGCATGCGCCAACCCTGGTGATCGTCGGCGAAGTGGTGCAGTTGCGCGAAAAGCTGGCTTGGTTCGAAGACGCTACTCGCCGCGATTAAGCGGCTGTAGGAGCTGGGACCCTCTGCTGGGTCCCAGGGGCATACTTAGCCTTGGTAAATTCCCTTACCCACTAGACGCTCACGGTCATGCGCTCGGTCTAAGGCTAACTGCGGCCCCTTGGGGATCACCCCGGTTGGGTTAATGGTGGCGTGGCTGGCGTAGTAGTGACTTTTGATGTGGATGAAATCCACGGTCTCGGCAATACCTGGCCACTGATACAGCTCACGCAGCCAGTTGGACAGGTTGGGATAGTCCTCCAATCGGCGCAGGTTGCACTTGAAGTGGCCATGGTAAACCGCATCGAAGCGGATCAACGTGGTGAACAAGCGGATATCCGCTTCTGTCAGATACTCGCCGGCCAGATAGCGGCGGCTGTTCAGGCTGGCTTCTAGATCATCCAAAGCGTCGAAAAGCTCATCGAACGCTTCCTCATAAGCATCCTGGCGCGTGGCAAAACCCGCACGGTACACGCCGTTATTGATGGCGGGGTAGATGCGCTCATTGAGGGCGTCGATCTGCTCGCGTAAATGCTCGGGGTAAAAATCGAGGCGATTGCCCGTCAGTGCATCGAAGGCACCGTTGAACATGCGAATGATCTCGGCTGACTCATTGCTGACGATGCGTTTCTGTTGTGTGTCCCACAGCAGGGGGACCGTCACTCGCCCGGTGTATTGAGCGTCATCGGCGGTATAGCGTTGGTACAGGTAGGTCAGGTCGTCGAGGGCATCAGCGCTGGCACCGTGCTCGGTGTCGAACGTCCAGCCATGCTCGCGCATTAACCAGCTGACGACCGAAACGCCAATCAGCGGTTGCAAGCCTTTTAGCTGGCGCAAAATCAGCGTGCGGTGCGCCCATGGGCAGGCGAGTGAGACATACAGGTGATAGCGCCCAGCTTCTGCGGCAAAGCCACCAGTGCCACTGGGGCCCGCCGCGCCGTCGGCGGTGATCCAATTGCGCCGTTGTGCGTCTTCACGTTGAAAGCGGCCGTTGTCGCCGGTGTCATACCACTGGTCTCGCCAGTGTCCGTCTATAAGCAGGCCCATAGGACTGACTCCGTGATGCATGAAGGGTCAGTCTAACGGCTTGTACTCGGTTAAAAAGTGTAAAAAGACGACTAAACACATCAGTCAGTTCGATGCTTTACGCGCCTCCCAGCAGCGTTTCGCCTCATCGAAGGCGGCCTCACGGCTGCGCCCTAGGGCACGCAGGGCCAGCGCCATGGTGCTGATAACCGCAAGCTGACCGTATGCATCTTCGAGGTTGCCACGCCAGAATGCCGCCAGATGATCGGGCTCAAGTGATTGCGGTTTGACGTGACGTTGTGCCGACAGCGCTGGCCACTCCTCATCCCAGTTTTCACCATTGGCGGTGCCGTAGAGGTGGCTGGTGGCGTCCGGGTTGATCTCGATTTCGCCACCTTCGCCCTTGATCACGATGGCATTGTCGCCCAGCAACTGGCTAGCCTCGCGATGCACGGCCTGATAACCCGGGTGGAAGATGCTCTGCAGGCCGCAGCGTGCACCCAGTGGGTTAAGAATGCGGGTGAGGGAGTGGATAGGTGAGCGCAAGCCAAGGATATTGCGCAGGTCAATCATCCGCTGCAATTGCGGCATCCAGTCGCCCAGCGGGATAAACGCTAAGTGCTGATCGGCGAGTGCTTGCTCAACACTCGTCCAGTTGCGGCACAGTGGAATGTCGAGCGCCTCGAGTAGTTGCTCGCTGTATAAGCGGCCCGCAGTGTGCGGCCCACCGCCATGCAACAGGATGCGAATGCCGCTATTGGCCAGCGCTTTGGCGGCCAACAGAAACCAGGGCAGGTGACGTTTCTTGCCGGCATAGCTGGGCCAGTCGAGATCAACAGGGATCGTCGGCGCCTGTAAGCGTGCACGTACGGCTTCAGCAAAGCCGGCCATTTCCTCGGCGCTTTCTTCCTTGTGCCGCAGCAACATCAGGAAGGCGCCCAGTTGGCTTTCTTCGGCCTGGCCATCGAGCAGCATGCCCATGGCCTCGCGTGCTTCCTCGCGGGTCAGGTTGCGTGCGCCGCGCTTACCCTTGCCGAGGATGCGCACAAATTGCGCGAAAGGATGTTCGGGCGGGGTCACAAGGTTCATAGGCAATTAGTCGGCTTGGGCAGGCCCGCCAGCTTGGCGGCGAGTTTGGCGGGAGCACCATTGAACAGGCGGTTGAGATGCAGGCTATTGCCTTTCTCGGGGCCGATTTTCATGGCAATAAACTTGATCAGCGGGCGATTGGCCGGCGACAGCTGAAAGTCGTCATAAAAACTGCGCACCAATCGCAAGATTTCCCAGTGTTCGCTGCTCAGGCTAATGCCCTCGCGCTGCGCTAGCGCCTCAGCAGTGGCCTCGGACCAATCACTCAGTTCAACCAGGTAGCCATCTTTGTCCAGCGGGAGGCTACGTCCCTCAACATTCAATACCGTCATAGCCAGGTATTTACCTTGTCGTATTGGCAGCTCAGTGCAACGAAGGCGGGATAATCGATCAGCGTAAGGCGAGCAGGGTGCGCAAGGCCGCGGGCGTGTACATCTTCATCCAGGGCATACAGGGCAATGGCCTCAGGCAGCCGTTCAAGCGTCTGGCGTTGCGCACTGCCAGCTTGTAGCGTGTATACCGCGTCACCACACAACAGCACTGCGTCCTGGCTGCCGAGTATGCGCAGGCAACTGCTCAGCCGGTTATCCGTAAATGGGGAGTGCGAAAGCACATGCAAGGTAGCCATTAGAGCGTAATCACCTGGTCGTAATGGTCAATCAAGGCGCTGATTTCGGCGTCGTTAAGGGGGGTAACAGCAAGGCTGCTGGATAGCTCTTGTAAGCCGCGCTCGGCTAAGCAGTGCTGCGAAACATACAGCGCGTCCACGCCAAACATCGGTAACGCCTGCAGGTTGGCGCCGAAGTCTTTTTGCTGCACGCACGCTGGTTGTTGCGCGCTGCTCAGTTGAAACACGCCGTCATCGAGAAACAGCATGCCAATCGGCAGGTCGAAAGCACCGCCGGCCAGGGCAATATCCAATGCTTCGCGAGCACCTGGGCCTGACCAGGGGGCTTGGCGGCTGATGATCAACAGTGACTTGCTCATCTCATGGCCCTCCAAAGCACACTAAACGATCAGCTAATTGCGTCGCCTCGTGCAATTGCCCCAGGCCGGAAAGCTCCCATGGGGCATCCAGCGTGGCGGCTGTGCGTGAGTAACGCTGCGCTTCATCGACGTTCAGCACGCCACGGCGCAGGGCCGCAGCGATACACACCACCGCATCAAGCTGTTGTGTTTGCACAAACTCACGCCATTCACGCGGCCAATCCACTTCATCCTGTGCGCTGACCACGCTGCTTGATGCGCTGTGCACGCCGTCCTGATAGAAGAACAAACGCACAATCTCATGCCCACCCGCCAATGCCGCCTGGGCAAATCGCAGGGCGCGGCGTGACGAGGGTGCGTGGGGAGAAGAGAACAGGGCGATGGCAAATTTCATGACAAACCTGGCGAGGCAAATTTTTCGAAATGATAAAGCCTGGGCCACCAAGATGCGCGTGGCAGGCAGCAAAAAGCCCGCCGAAGCGGGCTTTTTCAGTGCGGCGACAGCTTAGTCATCGCCCATGATGCCGAAAATCTGCAGCAGGCTGATGAACAGGTTGTAGATCGACACATACAGGCTGATGGTCGCCATGATGTAGTTGCGCTCGCCACCATGAATGATCGCGCTGGTCTGGAACAGGATGCAGGCCGAGGAGAACAGCACAAAACCCGCACTGATCGCCAACTGCAGGCCACTGATCTGGAAGAAGAAGCCCGCCACCATCGCACCGAGCAAAACAAAGAAGCCTGCGGTAATAAAGCCGCTGAGGAAGCTCATGTCCTTGCGAGTGGTCAGTACATAGGCCGACAGACCGCAAAACACCAGTGCAGTCATGGCAAAGGCCGAGCTGACGACTTCTGCGCCGTTGGCCATACCCATGTAGCGATTGAGGATAGGACCGAGGGTATAACCCATGAAACCGGTCAGGGCAAGAGTCGAAACCAGGCCCCAAGACGAGTTACGCAATTTGGCCGTGAGGAAAAACAGACCATAAAAGCCAATCAGCACCACGAAGATATTTGGGTAAGGCACATTGGCGCGCTGCGCGATGTAGGCCACCAAGCCACTGAAGGCCAAGGTGATAGCCAGCAGACCATAGGTATTGCGCAGGACGCGACTGACTTCTTGCTGTTCAACCTGCGTATGGTCAAGTACATAATTGTGTTCGTTCATGGCGACACTCCTTAAATGACGGATGGTCCGTGACCAATTTCAGCCCGATCATAGCATTGCGATGCAATCAGCCAACACGCAGAGTTTGACAGCGTGTTGCGTTCGGGTAAGATTGCCGCCCGCAACACGCCGGAAGCGTGGCAGAGCGGTTGAATGCAACGGTCTTGAAAACCGTCGAAGGGGAAACTCTTCCGTGAGTTCGAATCTCACCGCTTCCGCCATATTATGAAAACCGTCACCTGCAGCGCCTGATTTTATTGACGCTTGCATTTTGACGGTTTTGCACCAAGCTGAAACCTAGCAAAACGCCTGTTATCCAACCCAACCATTCGCTCTTGGCGATTGATGTGAATCGGGGTGACGTTTGATCAGGGTACTCGTTGTTGATGACCATGACCTGGTGCGCACCGGTATCACCCGAATGCTGGCTGATATCGACGGATTGCAGGTGGTTGGTCAGGCAGAGTCCGGTGAAGAATCCCTGACCAAAGCCCGCGAGCTCAAGCCCGACGTTGTCCTGATGGACATCAAAATGCCGGGAATCGGCGGCCTTGAAGCCACTCGTAAGCTGATTCGCAGCCACCCCGACCTGAAAATTGTTGCCGTCACGGCCTGCGAAGAAGACCCGTTCCCCACGCGTCTATTGCAAGCGGGCGCCGCGGGTTACATGACCAAGGGCGCCGCGCTCGAAGAAATGGTTCAGGCTATTCGTATGGTCTTCGCCGGCCAACGCTACATCAGCCCGCAGATCGCCCAGCAACTGGCGCTCAAGTCATTCCAGCCGCAAAGCAGCAATTCGCCATTTGATCTGCTTTCCGAACGCGAAATCCAAATTGCGCTGATGATTGCGGGCTGTCAGAAAGTTCAAGCGATCTCCGACAAGCTGTGTCTGTCGCCGAAAACCGTGAATACCTACCGCTACCGCATCTTCGAAAAACTCTCGATCACCAGCGATGTCGAACTGGCCCTACTGGCCGTGCGCCACGGCATGATTGATGCCAGCAGCTGACGACAGTCGCGCAACCTTCGATTCCAGCGCGTTTCTCTCCACTTGCAGCGGTCGCCCCGGCGTCTATCGCATGTTCGACGTGGATGCCAAGCTGCTCTATGTCGGTAAAGCCAAGAACCTGAAAAAACGCTTGGCCAGCTACTTCCGTCAAAGCGGTTTAGCGCCGAAGACCGCCGCGCTGGTAGGTAAAATTGCGCAGATCGAAACCACCATCACCGCCAATGAGACCGAAGCCCTGCTGCTTGAGCAGACGCTTATCAAGGAGTGGCGTCCGCCGTACAACATTCTGTTGCGCGACGATAAATCCTACCCTTATGTGTTTCTTTCCGATGGCGATTTCCCGCATTTAAGCATCCATCGCGGTGCTAAAAAACAAAAAGGTCGCTACTTCGGCCCTTACCCAAGTGCCGGTGCTATTCGCGAAAGCCTCAACCTGCTGCAGAAAACCTTTTTCGTGCGCCAGTGTGAGGACAGCTTTTACAAAAACCGCACACGGCCCTGCCTGCAGCATCAGATCAAACGCTGCAAAGCCCCTTGCGTGGGCCTGGTCGAGCCCGCTGAATATGCCGATGACGTGCGACATTCGGTGATGTTTCTTGAGGGCCGCAGCAACGCCCTCACTGATGAGCTCTCCACGGCAATGCAAGCAGCAGCCATGAAGCTCGATTTTGAGCGCGCTGCCGGATTGCGTGACCAGATCTCACTGTTGCGTCGGGTGCAGGACCAGCAGAGCATGGAGGGCGGCGAAGGGGATGTCGATGTGGTTGCGGCCATGGTTAACCCGGGCGGCGCGTGCGTACATCTGATCAGCGTGCGTGGCGGCCGGGTCCTTGGCAGTAAGAACTTCTTCCCGCAGGTTGCCATTGAGGAGGAGGGCAGCAGTGTGTTGCTGGCCTTCCTCGCGCAGTATTACTTGAGCAGCCAGGAGCGCGACCTGCCGAACGAGCTGATCGTCAACGCTCAGCACGAAGACTTCCCCACGCTGATCGCCGCAATCGATGAGCTGCGCGGCCGCGAGCTGAGTATCAGCTATCGAGTGCGCGGCATTCGTGCGCGCTGGCAGCAGCTCGCCGTGACCAATGCTGAGCAAGCCCTGATGGCCCGCCTGGCGAATCGGCAGCATGTTTCCGCGCGCTTTGATGCGCTGGCGCAAGCACTGGATCTGTATGAGGTGCCGCAGCGTTTGGAGTGTTTTGACATCAGTCATTCCAGCGGTGAGGCGACTGTTGCCTCCTGCGTGGTATTCGGCCCGGAAGGTCCACTCAAGTCGGATTACCGCCGCTACAACATCGAAGGCGTGACCCCTGGCGATGATTACGCCGCCATGCATCAGGCCCTGACCCGGCGTTTTAGCAAGATCAAGGATGGCGAAGGCAAGCTGCCGGACATCCTCCTGGTTGACGGCGGTAAGGGTCAGCTAGCAATGGCGCGTGAGGTGCTTGAAGAACTTGCCGTGCCTGACCTGACGTTGCTCGGTGTGGCTAAGGGGGTGACCCGCAAGCCTGGCCTGGAAACCCTGTACCTGAACGATGCCGCGCATGAGTTCACCCTGCCGGCAAACTCACCGGCCTTGCATCTTATTCAGCAAATACGCGATGAGTCGCACCGTTTCGCCATTACCGGCCACCGCGCCCGTCGCGATAAAACCCGGCGCACCTCAACACTTGAAGAGGTTGCCGGAGTAGGGCCTAAGCGCCGCCGCGAGCTCCTCAACCATTTTGGCGGCCTGCAGGAACTGTCTCGCGCCAGCATCGAAGAAATCGCCAAAGCACCAGGAATCAGTAAAAAACTCGCCGAGTCGATTTATGCCGCCCTGCACAGTGAGTAGAATGCCGGCTCTCTTTATCGCTAAGTTGTGCCGATGAACATCCCCAACCTGCTCACCGTGCTCCGTGTATTGCTAATACCGGTATTTATTGTGCTTTTTTACCTCCCCTTCAGTTGGAGCTATTGGGCTGCTAGTGCAATGTTCTCAATCGCGGCAGCCACTGACTGGTTAGATGGTTATCTGGCTCGCCGCTGGGAGCAGAGCACGCCGTTTGGCGCGTTCCTTGACCCGGTTGCCGACAAGCTGATGGTGGCGGTAGCCCTGGTCCTGCTGGTGGATGAACACTCCAACCTCTGGCTAACACTACCGGCGGCCATCATTATTGGTCGCGAAATCGTGGTGTCGGCGCTGCGTGAGTGGATGGCAGAGCTTGGGGCGCGTGCGCATGTGGCCGTATCCAAGCTGGCCAAGTGGAAAACTGCAGCGCAGATGGTGGCGTTGGTGATTCTGCTGGCTAATCCGCCGACATTCACTGCCTGGGTCGTGTTGGGCTATGCGCTGCTGATTATTGCCGCCGTGCTGACCCTATGGTCGATGGCCCAGTACCTGATGGCCGCATGGCCGCACCTGCGGATCACCGCCGAAAAGAAATAAGCTTTTTTGAATCAAGGGGTTGACGGCCAGCCATGAAACTATAGAATGGCGCCCGTCAACACGACAAGCGGGAATAGCTCAGTTGGTAGAGCACGACCTTGCCAAGGTCGGGGTCGCGAGTTCGAGTCTCGTTTCCCGCTCCATTTTCAACGTATCGTTATTTACGACACGTGTTTAGTTTCAAGGCTGAGTAGCAGAGTGGTTATGCACCGGATTGCAAATCCGTGAACGCCGGTTCGATTCCGACCTCAGCCTCCAATTAGAAGAGCCTCGTAGATCACTGATTTACGAGGCTTTTTCATTTAAGCTTGAAACCTTGCGAGGTGTGCACGGGCTGTATATAGTCCAAGCCTCGCAACGCAGCGCTACCGCCCGAATGGCGAAATCGGTAGACGCAAGGGACTTAAAATCCCTCGAGGGTAACCTCGTGCCGGTTCGATTCCGGCTTCGGGCACCAACAACGTTAACCTGGGTCTACCCGTGTTAACCCGCAATACAGAAAACCGGCTTTTAGAGCCGGTTTTTTTGTGGTGCGCCAGGCATGGCGCGTAGCGCCGTGACTGGCGCTGTCGGGTTCACTGTGGTGGTGAGCCTGGCGACTTGGA
>NZ_JAPPVG010000032.1:0-34998 GCF_028680365.1 Pseudomonas sp. MIL19
GCCTGAACCGCCGTGTACGGAACCGTACGCACGGTGGTGTGGGAGGACGGCGGCCGTGAGGCCGCCTCCTACCCGATCCTGGCAGAAAGCCGGGTGTTGATGCACGGCAGTTCGGGTTTGCCGTACCTGGACTACAGTGATTTCTCCTTACAGGCGGTAATGGAGAACGTTCATGAGCATGATGAAAGCAGCAGTGTTTATCGAACCTGGGCGCATCGAATTGGTGGATAAGCCGATTCCGCCGGTCGGCGCTAACGACGCCTTGGTGCGCATTACCACCACCACTATTTGCGGCACTGATGTGCACATCCTCAAGGGCGCGTATCCGGTCGCCAGGGGCCTGACCATTGGCCATGAGCCCGTCGGTATCATTGAGAAGCTGGGCAGTAATGTGCAGGGCTATACAGAAGGCCAGCGGGTGATTGCCGGTGCTATTTGCCCGAGCTTTACCTCGTATGCATGCCAGGATGGCGTCCCCTCGCAGGATGGCGGTTGCGCCTGCCACGGTTATAAACCCATGGGCGGCTGGCGGTTTGGCAACACAATCGACGGCACTCAGGCCGAGTATGTGCTGGTGCCTGACGCGCAGGCCAACCTGGCGCCGGTGCCTGATGGACTGCCCGATGAACAGGTGCTGATGTGTCCGGACATCATGTCCACTGGCTTTGCTGGGGCCGAGGCGGCGAATATCAAGATTGGCGACGTGGTGGTGGTGTTTGCCCAGGGCCCCATCGGCCTGTGCGCCACGGCTGGGGCCAAGCTGCGCGGTGCCAGCACCATCATTGCCGTCGATGGTGTCGATCAGCGCCTGCAAATCGCCCACAAGATGGGCGCGGATGTCACCCTCAATTTCAACCAGGTCGATGTGGTTGAGGAGATTCTGCGCCTGACCGGTGGGCGCGGCGTGGATGTGGCGATCGAGGCGCTTGGCCTGCAGTCCACCTTCGAGAATGCCCTGCGGGTGCTTAAACCCGGCGGGACTTTGTCCAGTCTGGGCGTTTACTCAACCGATCTGGTGATTCCGCTGAGCGCCTTTCATGCCGGCCTGGGTGATAACAAAATCATCACCTCGCTGTGCCCGGGCGGCAAAGAGCGCATGCGCCGCTTGCTGAGCGTGGTGGCCTCGGGGCGGGTCGACCTCGGCGCGCTGGTCACCCACGAGTACCCGCTGGATGACATCGTCGCGGCTTACGAACTGTTCAGCCATCAGCGTGATGGCGTGCTCAAGGTGGCGATCAAACCGTTCTGACGCGTTGCCCCGTCAGCTCAGGCTGGCGGGGCGTCAGTTACGGTCGGCCAGGATGCCGATGATAAAGAACACCAGGATCAATATCGGCGCCAGGGTGAAGTTGTTGAAGAAACCCAGGCCCTTGGCCAGGTAGGGCGTGGCGAAGATGATCAGCAGGCCGTAGCCGACGGCACAGAGCAGCACGAAGATCAGCGTGCGCAAGATGAAGTTCATGCTGCTGGTATTACGTTGCACCCAGGCATTGATGCCGGGTCCAAATAGCACCAGCAGGGTGGCCATGATGGTCAGTGAAATGTCGTAGAGGTGGCTGCGGCTCCAGCGTGACAGGGTAACGATCAGGTCAAGTAGCAGGTCCATCAAGGTTTCCTTAGCCGTGTGGGCGCATGCGTTAGGGTAGAAAGTGTTGCAGCAGGTCATTGAGAAACAGCTGGCCTTCGCGGGTGGCGCTTAGGCGCGCGGGGTCGCTGTGGAGCAGGCCGCGCTGCTGAGCTTCAAGGCGTGCCGCTGCGAGTTGGCTCAGCGGCAGGCCGGTGCGCTGAGTGAACAGTTCGCTGGCGACGCCGTCGGTGAGGCGCAGCACATTCATCAGAAACTCGAAGGGCAGCTCCTCGGCACTCAGCACCCGTTCGCCCGCATTGAAGCGTTTACTGCTGTCCAGGTAGTCCTTGGGCAGGCGGGTTTTCCAGCTGCGGCTGATGCGCCCGTCCGGGCTGCTCAGCTTGGCGTGAGCGCCGGCGCCGATGCCGAGAAAGTCGCCAAAGGTCCAGTAATTCAGGTTGTGCCGCGCCGCCTTGCCGGCCTGGGCATAAGCCGAGACTTCATACTGCGCGTAGCCTTCGGCGGCCAGCAGGGCCTGGCCGGCTTCCTGAATGTCCCAGAGAATGTCGTCTTCGGGCATCACCGGCGGCTGGTTCCAGAACACCGTATTGGGCTCAACCGTCAGCTGATACCAGGACAGGTGCGTCGGCTGCTGGGCGATGGCGATGCGCAAGTCACCCAGCGCGTCCTCGATGGACTGGTCCGGCAGGCCGTGCATCAGGTCCAGATTGAAATTATCGAAACCAGCGGCGCGGGCCATGTCGGCAGCGTGCACGGCTTCATCGCCATCGTGGATGCGCCCTAGGGCGATCAGCTTGGGTGCCTGGAAGCTCTGCACGCCAATCGACAGGCGATTGATGCCCAGGCTGCGGTAGTCGCGAAATTTGGCTTGCTCGAAGGTGCCGGGGTTGGCTTCCAGGGTGATTTCAATGTCCGGTGCAAACGCCACGCGCTGCTCGACGCCTTGCAGCAAGCGCCCCAGCGCCTTGGCTGAAAACAGGCTGGGGGTGCCGCCGCCGAAGAAAATCGAGGTCAGCGGCCGGCCATGTACCTGCGCCAAATCGGCTTCAAGGTCAGCCAGAAGGGCATCAACATAGGCCTCTTCCGGCAAGTTTGGCCCGGCGGTGTGGGAGTTGAAGTCGCAATACGGACACTTCTTCACGCACCAGGGGATGTGTATATAGAGCGCCAGTGGCGGCAGTTCGAAGCCGCCGCCGGAGGTGTGGCTCATGCCAGCCCCAGCCGTTGTTTCAGCAGGGCCATGGCGCGGGCGCGGTGGCTGATCTGGTTTTTCTCGGCGGCCGGCAACTCGGCGCTGGAGCAGTCGCGTTCGGGCACCCAGAACAGCGGGTCATAGCCGAAGCCTTCCACACCTTGCGCCGCGTGGAGGATGCGCCCGTGCCAGAGGCCTTCGCAGATGATCGGCAGCGGGTCGTCGGCATGCCGCACCAGCGCCAGGCAGCAAACGAACTGCGCGCCGCGTTCGGCATCCGGCACGGCCTTCATCACCTCGAGCAGCTTGGCGTTATTCGCCGCATCGCCCTGGCCATCGGCATAGCGGGCTGAATAGATACCCGGCGCGCCGCCGAGGAAGTCCACCGCCAGGCCGGAATCGTCGGCCAAGGCCGGCAAGCCGGAAACACGCGCCGCGTTACGCGCCTTGAGAATGGCGTTTTCGATAAACGACAGGCCGGTTTCTTCCGGCTCGATGGATGAGAACTCACCCACCGAGCGTACGCGCATACTGCTGCCAAGCATGGCTTGCAGCTCTTTGAGTTTGCCGGCGTTATGGCTGGCCAGCACCAGTTCGTTGAAGTGGATCATCGGTCTGGGAAAAATTCCTGGTTGAAGTCGACGCTGTGCGCTACGCCATCGGCCGCGCGAACGGTGATGGTGAAGCGCAGCATTTCTTGCTGAGTGAAGGGGAACTGCGCCAGGTAGTAGATGGCTGCGCCTTCAGTTACCTGCTTGAAGGTCAGCGGCTGGCTGCGCCCGACCAGGTCTTTGACCTCACCGCTGACGCTGGCGTTGCTGGCGTTGCTGGCCTTGCCGTCCTTGAGTACAGAGATGTTGACCACGCCCAGGGTTTTGCTGCGGATCAGGCCGTTGGCGGCGGCAATGTCTGGCTGCAGGAAGCTGGAGTTGAAGGCAATGTAGTGCACATCCAAATCGCCAAAGCTTTGCTTGCGTTCAGCGAGCGCGGGCAGGCTTAGGCACAGGGCGATAAACAACAGGGCAATGCGATGCATGGGGAGTCTCCTGATTCAATCTGAACAACAGCCCGTTCAGCGGTCGGCGTGTACGCCTAGCGTGTTGCGCCGCTAATCCGGTAAATGCCGATTTCACCTAATAGATTAGGCCAGATACGACTGGCCCAGCCGTGCCGATGGTCGCGATCCACGGCCAGACGGTCTTTGATTTTGGCGCCCTGGTCGTGGCACAGGTTTTCGAAGTCTTCGAAGGTGCAGAAGTGGATGTTCGGCGTGTTGAACCAGGTGTACGGCAAAAAGTCCGACACCGGCATGCGGCCCTTGCTGGTGAGGTACCAGCGGCAGCGCCAGTGGGCGAAGTTGGGGAAGGTAATGATGCAGGTTTTGCCGACCCGGAGCATTTCCGCCAACACTTTGTCGGGGTAGTGCAGGGCTTGCAGTGACTGAGTCATCACCACTACGTCGAAACTGCTGCTAGCAAAGTTGCTCAGGCCTTTATCGAGGTTTTGCTCGATCACGTTAACGCCCTTGCTGACGCACTGGGCGATGTTGTCCGCATCGATTTCCAGGCCGTAGCCGCTGACCTGCTTGTGCTCGGTCAGCCAGGCGAGCAACTCGCCGTCGCCGCAACCGAGGTCCAGCACGCGACTGCCGGCGGGAATCCACTCTTGGATGATTTCGAGATCCGCGCGCATGACTACACCTTAATCCGTTTCATATAACTGTCGAACGCCTGCAGGTAGCGCGGAATGGGGATCAGGAAGGCGTCGTGGCCCTGCGGTGCGTCAATTTCCAGGTAGCAGACGTTCTTGCGTGCCGCGGTCAGGGCGTCGACGATCTCGCGCGAGCGCGCTGGCGAAAAGCGCCAGTCAGTGGTGAAAGACATCACGCAGAAGTCGGCGCTGACCCCGGCCAAGGTTTTGGCCAGATCGCCATCGTGCTGGGCCGCCGGGTCGAAGTAATCGAGTGCCTTGGTCATCAGCAGGTAGGTGTTGGCATCGAAGCGCGTGGAGAACTCTTCGCCCTGATAGCGCAGGTAGCTTTCCACCTGGAATTCGACACTGTGGAAGTCGTAATTGAGCTTCTCACTCTTCAGCCCACGGCCGAATTTCTCGCCCATGGCGTCGTCCGACAGGTAGGTGATGTGGCCGACCATGCGCGCCAGCATCAAGCCGCGCTTGGGGATCACGCCTTGTTCCTGGAAGTGCCCGCCATGGAATTGCGGATCGGTGAGGATCGCCTGGCGCGCGACTTCGTTGAAGGCGATGTTTTGCGCTGACAACTTGGGTGCCGAGGCAATGGCCAGGCAGTGGCGCACGCGCTCGGGGTAGCTGATGGTCCACTGCATGGCTTGCATGCCACCGAGGCTGCCACCGACCACAGCGGCCCACTGCTGGATTCCGAGGCTGTCAGCCAGGCGTGCTTGACTGTGCACCCAGTCTTCCACGGTCATTACCGGAAAGTCCGCGCCAAACGGCTTGCCGGTGGCCGGGTTAAGGCTGCTGGGGCCGGTAGAACCGTTGCAGCCACCGAGGTTGTTCAGGCTGACCACAAAGAACTTATTAGTGTCGATGGGCTTGCCGGGGCCGATGCAACTGTCCCACCAGCCGGGCTTGCGGTCATCCACGCTGTGGTAGCCCGCGGCGTGATGATGGCCGGACAAGGCATGGCAGATCAGTACGGCGTTACTGGCCGTGGCGTTGAGCTCTCCATAGGTTTCGAAGATCAGCTGATAGTCAGCCAGGCTGCGCCCGCAAGCCAGCGCCAGAGGTTCTGCGAAGTGCAGTACTTGCGGAGTGACCAGGCCAACAGAGTCTTGGGGGAAAACAATCGACATCGACCCTGCTCGCAATAAAGGAAGAGCCGCAGTCTAAAGAGCGCCGCCCCGTGCGGCAAGCACACGGGGCGGCGGGTGTATGGCGGATAAGGCGCTGCTGGCTGCGGTTATTCGCCCATGCTCTGCGGCCGGCTAAGCCCTGGCAGGCTGACCACCTTAGCCTGACGTTGCGCGGGAGCCGGGCGGCGCAGAATGCGCAACATGTCGCTGGCCTGCGCCAGTTGCTGCTCCAACTCGGCGCTGTACCGCGCCAGTTGCTGGCCGCGCTGGCGTGCTTGTTGGGTTTCCTGCGCCAGGGCTTTGAGCCGCAGCATGTGGGTTTCCAGCAGCTGTTTGTGTTCCAGGGTGTGTTGCATCAAGGGCATCAGCGCATCGTTGGCCCACTGCTCGGCGTCCTGGCGCATGCGTTGATGCAGGCCGATGACTTCCTGCACCAGGGTGGCGAAGAAGCGTTTGCTCAGGCTGCGCTGTTCGGTCAGCAGGGTTTTCAGCTGCAGGCGGAACTGGTCGGCTTTGCGCTGCTGCTGCTCGAGTTCACGCTTGTAGCGGTTGACGTTGAACTGCGGGGCGTCGACGCCATGCAGTGGGTTTTCTTCGTTGTGCCGCCGGTAGATGGCCGCCACCATGGTGTTGGCCATCTCGGCTTCCTGGCTCAGGTTGTGCAGGTCCTGCTCCACGCTGCGGAAGAAATCCAGGATCGCCTGGTTGATGCCCAGGGTGGTCCAGCTGCCAGTGAGGTCCCGGCGTACGGTGTTGAGGTGTTCATCCAGGCGCTCGCTGCGTGAAGCATGGCGTAGCAAGTCGCCCTGGCGCTTGAGCAGGCGCTGGTTGGTTTTAAGGCCAAGTAGACGTTTGTGGTGCTGGCTGTGGTCGTCCTTGGTCTTGGCGGTCAGCTCAAAGAGCATCTGGCCATTGTCGTGCTGGTGGTTGCTCAGCAGGGCCTGCTGCTCGTTGACCTTCTCCAGGCGCAGGTTGAGCAGGTGTTGGCTGTTCTGCAGCAGAGCCATTACCTGAAAGACCACACGGTCTTCGAGCAGGCGCTCTTTCTGCGCGATGATGCGCTCGCACAGCAGGTTTTCCAGGTTGCTTATCTGGCTGCGCGTCAGCAGGTCGGCGTCTTTGCGCACCTTGGCCAGCATGGCCTGTTTGGCCGACAACGGCAGTACGTCTTCAGGCCGGATGCCCAACTGCTTGGCAGTGTTGGTCTGAATGATGCGGATGGCGTTTTGCACAAAGGTCTCACCCGCCAGGTCATCCCACAACACGTCGATCTTGTTCAGCACGGCGAACAGGCAGGTCTGGGTGTCTTCGTCGAGCTGACGGATATGCTGCTGCCACACGACCATGTCGCTGACGGTGACGCCAGTGTCGGCGGACAGCAGGAAGATGATCGCCTGGGCGTTGGGCAGCATCGACAGGGTCAGTTCCGGCTCGCTGCCGAGGGCGTTCAGGCCGGGAGTGTCGAGGATGCGCAAGCCCTGACGCAGCAGCGGATGGTCGAAGTTGACCATGGCATGACGCCAGGCCGGCACCAGCACTTCGCCGGGGCGGTGGGTGCTTTCCAGCATGTCCGGGTGAAAGCCCAGGGCTATGGCTTGCTCAACCGGCATGGGTTTGCTGCGGGCCACTTGGTTAAAGGCCTGGACCATGTTGTCCGGGTCGCTGAGGTCCAGGGTGATATTCACCCAGTGCCGAGGGACGCGCTTGAACTGCGCGATGCTGGCTTCGGACCCCCGCGTTTCGATGGGCAGCAAGCGAATATATGAGCGTTCCGACTGCGGGTCGAAGAACAGCTCGGTGGGGCACATGGTGGTGCGCCCGGCCTGGGACGGCAGCATGCGCTGGCCATAAGACGAGAAGAACAGGCTGTTGATTAACTCGGTTTTACCGCGCGAGAACTCGCCGACAAACGCCAGGGTAATGTGGTCGGTGCGCAGCAGTTTCAGCGCCCGTTCAAGCTTGCCTTCTACGGCCTCTGAGTTCAGCCGATTGCTCACCAGCCAGCTACGGTAGCGGGTGATTTCGCGCATCAACTCGCGCTTCCAGGTGACGTAGGCGTCAACCTGCTCACTGAGACGTTGCATGCTCATCCTTGGCTTTCCTCTAGTTGGCTCATCCATTGCGGGGCAGTTGCCGTGCACCGATTCAACGATGCCGCGCCTCGGGCTGGCGTGGCCGGCAATGTTTTAACACCTGTGGCGTGGCGTCAGGCCCACCCAGCCCATGAATAGGCCTGCCAGGCATTATGCGGGTCGCAGCTGTGGCGTCAATTGCAGGCCGTCGCACGCCGCCTTGTGGTCGCTCAGGCCTGCTGAGTGGTTAGTTCGAGTGCGTCGGGTAGCTGCTGCGGCTGTTTGATGCGGACGCGTTTTTGCCGGCTCTGCTGACCGCTTTCCAGGCTGACCTGGCTTTTACTGACGGCCAAGGCGCTGGCCAGAAAGGCCAGCAGGTGGGCGTTGGCTTTGCCGTCCACGGGCGGGGCGGTGAGGCGAATCTTCAAACGATCACCATGCAGCCCGGCGAATTCGTCACGGCTCGCCTTGGGCTGCAGATGGCATTCAAGGATCAGGTCGTTGCCGTCCCAGCGGAAATGACTCATCTGTCGGTTAGATCGCCAGGCTCAAGCCTTTGAGCATGCCGGTCATGATCGCCAGGTTGCGGATCACCATCATGTCGATCAAGTTGAGAATTAAAAACGCCACGATCGGCGACAGATCCAGCCCACCCATGCTTGGCAGGATGCGGCGAATCGGCGACAGCAAGGGCTCGCATATTTGGTTAACCAGGCCTACCGCGGGGTTTTGGCTGCCTTGCGCGACCCAGGAGAGAATCACGCTGATGATCAAGGCAAAGAAGAACACCTTGAGGAACAGCGCGGTGACGCCAATGATCGACCAGACCAGCAGCTGCACGGGGTTATCCAGGCCATAGCCGAGCAGCATCAGGGTCAGTGCCATCAGCACCAACTGCACCAGAATCGCTAACACCAGCGACGCCAGGTCCAGCCCGGCCAGGCTGGGGATAACTTTGCGCAAGGGTTTCAGCAGCGGGTGAGTGGCGCGCACGATAAATTGGCTGAGCGGATTGTAGAAGTCCGCACGAACCAATTGCAGGATAAAGCGCAGCAAGACGATCAGCAGGTACAGGCTGCCAATGGTTTGCAGGATATAAACAGCGGCGGTGTTGAGTCCGATCATTTTCGTTCCTTATCGGCCCAGTTGTTCGGCCAGCTCGGCAGAACGGTGGGCGGCAGCGTTAAGTGCTTTTTCGACCAATGCTTCGAAACCATCGGCCTGGAAACTCTTGATGGCGGCTTCGGTGGTGCCGGCAGGCGAGGTGACGCGGCGGCGTAGTTCACTGGCATCGACATCGCTGGCCACGGCCATGCGCGCCGCCCCAAGGGCGGTGTGCAGGGTCAGTTGGGCGGCGGTGTCATGCGGCAGGCCGAGCTTTTCACCGGCCGCGGTCATGGCTTCAATCAGCAGGAAGAAGTAGGCCGGGCCGCTACCCGATACGGCCGTTACGGCGTCGATCTGCTCTTCTTTATCCAGCCACAGGGCCAGGCCTACGGCGCTGAGCAGCTGTTCGGCCTGCTGGCGCTGGCTTGGTGAAACCTGGGCATTGCCATACAGGCCGCTGACGCCTTGGCGCAGCAAGGCTGGGGTGTTGGGCATGCAGCGCACGATGGCGCGTGGGCCGAGCCAGTTTTCCAGGCTGGCGCAGCTGATGCCGGCGGCAATGGAAACCACCAGCTGCTGCTCACCGACATGCGCGGCAAGGTCCAGGCAGACGTCTTTCATCACTTGCGGTTTTACCGAGAGCACGATGATGTCGGCATCTTTGATCGCGTCGGCGTTGGCGGCGAAGGTTTCGATGCCATGCTCGGTGCTGATTTTGCTGCGCTGTTCGGCTCCACGGTCACTGGCGCGAATGGCGCTGGCGTCGATGCCTTGCGCGCGCAGGCCGCCGATCAAACTGGCAGCCATATTGCCTGCGCCGATAAAGGCAATGCGGGGAGTGGTCATAACGGGTTTCCTCAATAAGGCTCAAGACAAGTTCAATCAGGTCTTGCTGTAATCACGTGCGCCGAACAGTGCAGTGCCAATGCGCACCCAGGTTGCACCTTCGGCAATGGCCGCTTCCAGGTCATGGCTCATGCCCATGGACAAAGTGTCGAGGCCCAGGTTCAGGCCTTGCTGCAGTTCGCGCAAACGGGCGAAGGCGGCGCGTTGTTCAATGGGGTCGTCAGTGGGCTCGGGAATGGTCATCAATCCGCGCAGGCGCAGGTTGGGCAGTTGTGTAACCGCTTGTGCCAGGGCCGGGAGTTCATCGGGGTGGCAGCCGGACTTGCTGGCTTCACCGCTGACATTGACCTGCAGGCAGATATTCAGCGCCGGCAAGTGTGCCGGTCGCTGCGCCGACAGCCGTTCGGCGATTTTCAGGCGGTCCACCGAATGTACCCAGCTGAAGTGCTCGGCAATGGCCTTGGTCTTGTTCGACTGGATCGGGCCAATGAAGTGCCAGGTCAGTGGCAGGTCATACAGCTCTGCCTTTTTATCCAGCGCTTCCTGCAGGTAGTTCTCGCCGAAGTCCTGGGCGCCGGCGGCAAATGCTTCACGCACCGCCGCAGCCGGTTTGGTTTTGCTCACCGCGAGCAGGCCGATAGACCCACAATCTCGCTGTGAGGCTTGCGCCGCCTCACGTATGCGCACTCCGACCTTTGCAATATTCTCTGCTATCGTGGACATTACTCGCGCCCGCCGCCTGGGTTTTGCGGCATTCTACCTGCTTGTCTGTCATTAGGGAGTCCCATGGATATCACTGAATTGTTGGCCTTCAGCGCCAAGCAAGGTGCATCGGACCTGCACCTCTCCGCTGGCCTGCCTCCGATGATTCGGGTTGACGGTGATGTCCGCCGGATCAACTTGCCTGCGCTGGACCATAAACAAGTGCATGCGCTGATCTACGACATCATGAACGACAAGCAGCGTAAGGATTTCGAGGAGTTCCTCGAGACCGACTTCTCCTTCGAAGTGCCGGGTGTGGCGCGTTTCCGGGTTAACGCCTTCAACCAGAACCGTGGTTCTGGCGCGGTATTCCGGACCATTCCGTCGAAAGTGCTGAGCATGGAAGACCTCGGGATGGGCGAAATTTTCCGCAAGATTTCCGATGTGCCGCGCGGCCTGGTGCTGGTCACTGGGCCTACGGGCTCCGGTAAGTCGACCACCCTGGCGGCGATGCTCGACTATATAAACAGCAACAAGTACCACCACATCCTGACGGTCGAAGACCCGATCGAATTTGTCCACGAGTCGAAAAAGTGCCTGATCAACCAGCGTGAGGTGCACCGCGACACCCTCGGCTTCTCCGAGGCCCTGCGCTCGGCGCTGCGTGAAGACCCGGACATCATCCTGGTCGGCGAGATGCGTGACCTGGAGACCATCCGCCTGGCGCTGACCGCCGCGGAAACCGGTCACCTGGTCTTCGGCACCCTGCACACCACCTCGGCGGCCAAGACCATTGACCGCGTGGTTGACGTCTTCCCGGCCGAAGAGAAATCCATGGTTCGTTCCATGCTCTCCGAATCGCTGCAATCGGTAATCTCGCAGACCCTGCTGAAGAAAATTGGCGGCGGTCGCGTGGCCGCTCACGAAATCATGATCGGCACCCCGGCCATTCGCAACCTGATCCGTGAGGACAAGGTGGCGCAGATGTATTCGGCCATCCAGACCGGTGGCTCGCTGGGCATGCAGACCCTGGATTCCTGCCTGAAGACCCTGGTTTCCAAGGGCATCGTTAGCCGTGAAGCGGCGCGCGAGAAGGCCAAAACCCCGGAAAACTTCTAAACCGACAGCGCTTGGCAGGCCGTCGCCTGTCGGGTTCAGCTCAGCGGCAACACACGCGCCTGCCGCTGGCGCTTGCATAACCGCGTGATGCACATGGGCGAACAACGATGGAATTCGAAAAACTGCTGCGCCTGATGGTCGAAAAGGGTGGCTCTGACCTGTTCATTACCGCTGGCGTGCCGCCGTCGATGAAGGTTAACGGCAAGATCATGCCGATCACCAAGACGCCCATGTCGCCTGAGCAGACCCGTGAAACCGTGCATTCGGTGATGAATGAACAACAGCGCCGCGACTTTACCGAGAATCACGAGTGCAACTTCGCCATCAGTGCTCGCGGTATTGGCCGTTTCCGCGTCAGTGCCTTCTACCAGCGCAATCTGGCCGGCATGGTGTTGCGCCGTATCGAAACCAATATCCCAACGCTGGATGAGCTGAAACTGCCGGAAATCCTCAAGAAGCTGGCGCTGACCAAGCGCGGTTTGGTGTTGTTTGTCGGTGCTACCGGTACCGGTAAATCAACCTCGCTGGCAGCGATGATTGGCTACCGTAACAAGAACAGCAGCGGTCATATCATCTCCATCGAAGACCCGATCGAATACATTCACCAGCATCAGAGCTGCATCGTTACTCAGCGCGAAGTGGGCATCGACACCGAATCTTTTGAGGTGGCGCTGAAGAACACCCTGCGTCAGGCTCCGGACGTGATTCTGATCGGCGAGGTGCGCACCCGTGAAACCATGGACCATGCGGTAGCCTTCGCTGAAACGGGCCACTTGTGTCTGGCCACTTTGCACGCTAACAACGCTAACCAGGCGCTGGACCGGATCATCAACTTCTTCCCGGCGGACCGGCAGAATCAGGTGTGGATGGATTTGTCGCTGAACCTCAAGGCTATCGTTGCCCAGCAATTGATCCCGACCCCCGACGGCAAGGGTCGTCGCGCGGTGATCGAGGTGCTGATCAACACCCCGCTGGCCGCCGACCTGATCCGCAAGGGCGATGTGCACGAACTCAAAGCACTGATGAAGCGCTCCACCGAACAGGGCATGCAAACCTTCGATCAGGCGCTTTATACCCTCTATAGCCAGGGTGAGATCACCTACGAAGATGCGCTGCTATATGCGGATTCGGCCAACGACCTGCGTCTGATGATCAAGCTCGGTTCGGAAACCGATGGCGATCACCTGAGCAGCATGAGCCAGGGCTTGTCGCTGGAAGTCAGCGAGGACGATCCGGGTCGGCGTTTTCGCTGACCTGCGGCGCCTTTGCTGCGCTGCGTCGAATGCTTTTGCCGGCCTGCTGGGCGACGGCGGCAGCCTGACCGTCGCGCTGTGCACCGGCGCGGGCCTGGCTCATGAGTTGGGGAATCAGCGGGCCTTCCGGCAGGTTTTTCCAGAAGCGCACCGGCAGGCTGTTCTCCAGCGCGCTGCGGTTTAGCCGCGCTGGATTAAAGGTGCTGCCGTAATAGGCCAGCCACAAGGCTTGTCCGTCATCTTCAGGCGTTTGCGCCAGGCGCTGCCACCCATCCGGGCAGGGGCGCTGATAGTGCAAATGCTGCCCATCCCAGTAGATGCCGTCATCTGGCGTAGCAATTAGCCAGGTGCTGCGGCCCAGGCGTTCCACGAAGTGTTCGCTGGCGCTGTGCAGAATGTCATGGGCAGGTTCGTGCCAAGCCACCAGGTGCGGGCCTTCGACAGGCTCTGGGCGGGGATGAAAGCGCACAAATGCATGCAGGTGATGGGCTTCGCGGCGTACCGCTTTGAGTCGCTTATGCAGCTGGCTGCCGTCGATATCTCCGGGCAGCATGGCGGCGCGATCACCCTGAGCGACGCGCCAGAGAATTCGGTACAACAGGCTCCAGCGGTCCTCCACCCGAAAGCATGCCGCGCTCTGCAGCAGCGCGAGTAGTTGCCTGGGGATGCGCGGCGCCTCAGCTGCAGGCGTTGTATTTACTGGGCTGGGTGCTTGGTCAAACAGGCCGCCGCGGTCGCCGTCCCCCCGCCAGTTGACTTGATGCGGTGCCAGACCCTGGCGCAGCAGCGCACGGGCCGTATCACGCCAGCCAGCAAAGCTGCCATCGAAATGCGCGCTGTGCATTACCACAGCGCCATCTGAGCTGGTGTTTCACTCAATTGCTGGCGCAAGAGGAGTGATTCGCGGCTGGCCTGCAGTGGCCGATAGTCTTGGGTGACGATAAACGGCTTGGCCTTTTCCAGGGCGCAGCGCAAACGCGTGAGGTCTTCAAAGCGGATACGTCGCTGGCGGCGCAGCGCGACCAAGCGTTTCGCGCTGAGTACGCCGATGCCTGGCACGCGGGCAATCATGGCGGGCTCGGCACGATTGAGGTCAACCGGGAAATGCTCGCGGTTGTTCAGTGCCCAGGCCAGTTTCGGGTCGATATCCAGCGCCAGATTACCGGGACCGGTGAGCAGTTCGCTGGCCTCGAAGCCATAACCACGCATGAGGAAATCCGCCTGATACAGGCGATGTTCGCGAAGCAGCGGCGGCGCTTCGAAGGGCACGGTATTTGGGCTTTGCGGTATTGGGCTGAAGGCCGAGTAGTAAACGCGGCGCAGCCGGTAATTGTCATAAAGCGAGGCGGCGGTGTGCAGGATGGTGCTGTCATCGGTGGCGTCGGCGCCAATAATCATCTGTGTGCTTTGCCCGGCGGGTGCGAAGCGTGGCGCACGTACTTCAGTGCGGGCTTCGCTTTCACCCAGATGAATCGAGTGCATGGCCTGCTTGATGGTGCGCACCTGTTTCTCCGGTGCTAGGCGGACTAGGCTGGCCTCGGTGGGCAACTCGATGTTCACGCTGAGGCGGTCTGCATAGCGTCCGGCTTCGGCAATCAACAACGGGTCGGCGTCGGGAATGGTTTTGAGGTGGATATAGCCGCGAAACTCATGCTCTTCGCGCAGCAATTTAGCCACGCGGATGAGCTGCTCCATGGTGTAGTCGGCGGAGCGGATGATCCCGGAGCTGAGAAACAGCCCGCTGATGCAGTTGCGTTTATAGAAGTCGATAGTCAGGGTCACCACTTCTTCTGGGGTAAAGCGCGCGCGCGGCACGTCGCTGGAGCGGCGGTTAACGCAGTACTGGCAGTCATACAGACAGAAGTTGGTCAGCAGGATTTTCAGCAGGGCCACGCAGCGACCATCAGGGGTGAAGCTGTGGCATATACCCATGCCGCTGGTTGAGCCGATGCCGCTCTTGCCTTTTGAGCTGCGTGTGGGCGCGCCGCTGCTGGCGCAGGACGCGTCATACTTGGCGGCGTCGGCGAGCACGGTGAGTTTCTCGATCAGCTGCATGGTAGTGCCTGAAATAGCTGTTTATGCATACAGTATTTAATAATCTTAGGCAGGCAGCAAGCGCTGCTTTTGCAGTCTGCTCAGCGGATTGCCCCGCTCGGCGAACCTTGCGTAGAGTGTGGCGTCAAAGCGTTATCAGCCATCAGGAGGCACGCATATGCAGCGACAGGACACGCACAGCAAATTCATCGGCTATTTGCTGTGGATTTTCGGCTTTCTCGGCGCACACCGTTTCTACTACGGCAAACCGGTCACCGGGACCATCTGGTTTTTCACCTTCGGCTTGCTGTTTATCGGCTGGATCGTTGACCTGTTTCTGATCCCGGCCATGGATCGAGAAGCGGATCTGCGTTTTACTGCCGGTGATACCGATTACAACGTGGCGTGGATTCTGTTGACCTTTCTCGGTATTTTCGGCGTGCACCGTATGTACCAAGGCAAGTGGATTACCGGGATCATTTACCTATTTACCGGCGGCCTATTTCTGTTGGGCGTGCTGTATGACTTCTGGACATTGAATACCCAGGTGTCGATTAAAAACGCCGAACGCGGCTAAGGTCTTGATACGAAAAAGCCCGCCAATTGGCGGGCTTTTTCATGCTGCGCGGCTTACGCCTGGTAGCTGATGTGCCCATCAACCAGGGTGTAGCGCACCGCACCGGGTAGACAGTGGCCCATAAACGGGCAGTTACTGCCTTTTGAAAACCAGCTTTCTCCAGCCAGCGTCGATGCCTGTGGGTCGAACAGCAGCAGGTCGGCCGCAGCGCCGACCGTGAGCCGACCAAGCGGTAGGCCCAGCGCATCGGCCGGGCCGTTGCTTAGGCGTGCCAGTAGGGTCGGCAGGTCGAGCAAACCGTCTTGTACCAGGCTCATGGCCAATGGCAGAAGCAGTTGCACGCTGCTGATACCCGGCTCTGTCGCGCCGAACGGGGCCAGTTTGGCATCGCGCTCGTGCGGCTGGTGGTGGCTGGCAATGGCGCTAATTACGCCGCTTTTTACCGCGGCACGCAGGCCGTCACGATCACGGGCTGTGCGCAGTGGCGGTTGCACGTGATACAGGCTGGAGAAGCCTTCCAGGGCTTCGTCGGTGAGAATCAGTTGGTACAGCGCGACATCAGCAGTCACTGGCAGGCCGCGGGCTTGCGCGTCGGCGATCAGCTGGGCGCCGCGGGCGCTGGTCAGTTGGCTGAAGTGCGCGCGTACACCGGTCTGCTCAACCAGCAGCAGGTCGCGGGCCAAGGCCACGGTTTCCGCACTTTCCGGAATACCCGGTAGGCCGAGGAAGCTGGCCATTGCGCCTTCGTGGGCCAGGCCGCCTTCGGCGAGGTCATGGTCTTGCGAGTGGAAGACCACCGTCAGGTCGAAGGTGGCTGCATATTCCAGGGCGCGGCGCAGGGTACGGTTGTTGTGAAAGCTATCGAGGCCATTGCTGAAGGCCACGCAACCGGCGTCGCGCAACGCTACCAGTTCTGCCAGCTGCTCGCCTTCCAGGCCTTTGCTCAGGGCGCCAATCGGGAACACCTTGGTGTGCCCGGCTTCGCGAGCGCGGTCAAGAATCAGCTCGGCCACCGCCGGGGTGTCCAGTACTGGCTTGGTAAAGGGTGGGCAGCACAGGCTGGTGACGCCGCCGGCTGCCGCTGCCAGGGTTTCCGTGGCGATGCTGCCCTTACGGCTATAACCCGGTTCGCGCAGGGCGACGTTCAGGTCGACCAGACCCGGGGCGGCCACTAGGCCCTGTGCGTCGATGCTTTGCTCGACGACAAAGCCGGCTGGCGCCTGGCCAATGGCGACGATCTTGCCGCTTTCAACAAAGATATCGGCGAGCTGATCGAAGTGGCTGCTGGGGTCAATTACCCGGGCGCCGAGGATACGCATACGCATCAGTTCTGCTCCTCAGCGTCTTGATTGAGTTGGCGTTGGGCGTTCTGCCCGCTCATGGTCATGGACAGCACGGCCATGCGGATCGCGATGCCGTAGGTCACCTGGTTGAGAATCACCGATTGCGGGCCATCGGCTACGGCCGATTCGATCTCAACCCCCCGGTTGATGGGGCCTGGGTGCATGACCAAGGCATCGGGTTTGGCCAGTTTCAAGCGCTGCTCGGTGAGGCCGAACAGGCGGTAGAACTCGCCCTCGCTGGGCAGCAGGCCGCCGCTCATGCGCTCACGTTGCAGGCGCAGCATGATCACCACGTCGACATCTTTGAGGCCTTTGGCCATGTCGCTGTACACGGTGACGCCGTATTGCTCGATGCCGACCGGTAGCAGGGTTTTCGGCGCGATCACGCGAATATCCGGGCAGCCGAGGGTCTTCAGCGCGAGCATGTTGGAGCGCGCCACCCGTGAGTGCAGGATGTCACCGACGATGGCCACCGAGAGGTTCTCGAAGCTGCCTTTGTGGCGGCGGATGGTCAGCATGTCGAGCATGCCCTGGGTCGGGTGCGCGTGGCGACCGTCGCCGCCGTTGATGATCGCCAGGTTCGGGCACACGTGCTCGGCGATAAAATGTGCTGCGCCGGAGTCCGCATGGCGCACGACAAAGATGTCGGCGGCCATGGCTTCGAGGTTGCGCAACGTGTCGAACAGGGTTTCGCCCTTGCTGGTTGAGCTGGTCGATACGTTAAGGCTGATGACATCGGCTGACAGGCGCTGAGCCGCCAGTTCGAAAGTGGTGCGGGTGCGCGTGGAGTTCTCGAAGAACACGTTGCACACGGTCTTGCCGCGCAACAGCGGAACCTTTTTCACCGCACGCGCGCCAACTTCGAGGAAGGAGTCGGCGGTGTCGAGAATTTCGGTCAGCAGTTCGCGCGGCAGGCCATCGATGGAGAGGAAATGGCGCAGCTGGCCTTGGTCGTTAAGCTGCAGCGGGCGCTTGGCGGCTTGGGTCGTCATCGGGCGAGTCTCAGTTGGCAAGCGTCTGGAGTTCGAGGGTCAGGGGCGTGGGGCCGGATAATTTTACCCGTTGATCCACCGCCAGTGACAGGGTTGCACCGACTACATCCGGGCGGATCGGCAGTTCGCGGGCATCCAGGTCGAGCAGGCTGACCAGGGTTACGCTGGCCGGGCGGCCGTAGTCGAAAAGTTCGTTAAGCGCGGCGCGGATGGTGCGGCCACTCATCAGTACATCGTCGATCAGCACCAGGTGCTGGCCTTCGATTTCGAACGGCAGCTCTGACGGCTGCACCTGAGGGTGCAGGCCGTTTTGGGTGAAGTCATCACGGTAGAACGACACATCAAGAATACCCAGGGCGTCCTGGCGGTTCAGCGCGGAAAGTAGCGCTTGGGCGACCCAGACACCGCCGGTACGGATGCCGATAAAGCGCGGCTCGCTGATCCGTCGTTTATTCAGGTGGCTGGTCAGGGCGGCGGCCATTTGCGGCAGCAGTTCGGCCGGGTTGGGTAAGCTCATGGCAACACTCCAGGTGCAATCTTAGTGGGGGTTAGCCCAGGCAGTTTTCTTCAAGCCAACCTTGCAGCAGCAGGGCGGCGGCAAGGGCGTCGACCGGGCGTTCGCGGTAGCCGCTGGTTTGTCCCTGTTGCAGGCGTTGGCCTTTGGCCTCGTAGGTGGTCAGGCGCTCGTCGTGGGTGTGTACGGGCAGGTTGAAGCGGCCGTGAAGGCGGCGGGCGAATTTTTCTGCGCGCTCGCTCATCTCACTTTTCGTGCCGTCCATGTTCAGCGGAAGGCCGACAACGATGGCGTCCGGCTGCCACTCCTTGATCAGCGCTTCGACTTTCTGCCAGTCGGGTACGCCGTTCTGCGCCTTGAGGATGCACAGCTCGCGGGCTTGTCCGGTGATGACCTGGCCGACTGCGACGCCAATCTGCTTGCTGCCGTAATCGAAGCCCAGCAGCAGGCGCAGCGGCTTTGTCTTGGTTTCAGTCATCAGGCGTGTCCGGCTTGTGAGCTAAGCAGGCTGAGATTGACGCCCAGGCGGGCGGCGGCGGCATTCAGGCGTTGGTCGAAGGGCAGGTCGAAGAGGATGCTCGCGTCTGCAGGGCAGGTGAGCCAGGCGTTGTCGACCAGCTCAGCTTCCAGCTGGCCGGCGTCCCAGCCGGCATAGCCGAGGGTCATCAGGTATTTATCCGGGCCGCTGCCGTCGGCAATCGCAAACAGCACGTCTTGCGAGGTCGACAGACCTAGCTCGCCCAGCTCCAGCGTCGCTTGGTACTGCGGGCCGCTGGGGTGCAGGACAAAGCCACGGTCGGTCTGCACCGGGCCGCCGTTAAAAATTGGCAGGCTCTGGCACAGCACCGGTGGATCTTCATCCGGGCGCAGCTGTTCGAGTACGTCGGCCAGGTTGAGGCCGCTAGGCTTGTTGATCACCAGGCCCATCGCACCGTGGGCGTTATGGTCGATCAGGTAGGTAACGGTCTGCGCAAAACGCGGATCGGCCATGTGCGGCATGGCAATCAGGAAATGGTGCTTGAGGTAGCTGGGGCTGGCGTCTTTCATGGGGGGTAGTTTGGAGCTTTGCGTGGCAAGCCTCAAGCCCATACGTTGAGCCGTGATGGTCCCTGGCTGGTTTTGCGTCGCTGCTCAGTTACTCGACAGGCGGTCGCCGCGGGCGAAGCGCCAGGTACGGATGATTTCCAGGCGGTCGACATCAGCCAGGTCTCCGGTGAACGGCGCGAACGGTGCGGCTAGGCGCACGATACGCAGTGCTGCCTGATCGAGCAGGCGCTGTCCGGAGGATTCCAGTACTTGCACTTCGTACAGCGTGCCATCGCGGTTGATCGATACCAGTAAGCGCAGGTTGCCGTAGATGCCCTGGCGGCGTGCTTCATCGGGGTAGTTGAGGTTGCCGACGCGCTCAACCTTTTTGCGCCACTCATCTTTATACCAGGCACCTTTGTCGCGCATGGTTGAGGCCGCGCTGATGCGATGGACCTTCGGGCGTTTGGCGTACTGCTGCACTTCCAAGGCCAGTTCAGCCTCTAGGCTGGCAATCTCCGACGACAGTTGAGCGCTGTCAAACACCGGCGCTGGTCGGGTTTGCGGCGTGGGCTTGGCTTCTTCGCGTTTGACCGGGGTTTTCTGTTGTTGCGGGGCGCGCGTGGCGACAGCTGCTTTAGGGGCTTGCTGGCGCACGGCGGGCTGTTGCGGCGCGGCGGGTGGGGTTACGCGCTTCACCTCGCTGTCCTGGAACAGCGCCTGCTCAGTGGTTTTCGGCGCGGCTTTGTGTTCCAGGGTGCCGCTGCCCTGTTGATTGTCCTGGGCGAGGAAGTCCGCCTCTTTAGGCTTTTCTTCGCTTTTGAAGGTGGAGAGGGTGATCTCCAGGGTTTTGCTGATCTGGCTGGGCTCGGCCAGGGTAAACCCCAGGCCAAGAATCAGTGCGGCATGCAGCGCGGCAGCGAGGAACAGGGTAAAGCCCAAGCGGTCCGCCGGCTGTACGCCGGCGCTGGGAAGTTCTGGGAGTTGGGCTGTTGCGTTCATTGCATGCCGGGTCTGCTCAGGTTGCCGCGCAGTCTGCCGAGGGTGCATGGAAAAGTCTATGAAGCACTGCGCGCATTGAGCTTCTCGGCAATTTTGTCCATCAGGCGCTCGCCGATACGTGTATCGAAGGCCGTATCGATCTCGCGGATGCAGGTCGGGCTGGTGACGTTGATCTCGGTCAGGTGTTCACCAATCACGTCCAGGCCGACGAACAGCAGGCCTTTCTCACGCAGGGTTGGCCCGACGGCGGCAGCGATTTCACGGTCGCGTTCGCTCAAAGGTCTGGCTTCGCCGCGGCCACCGGCGGCGAGGTTGCCACGGGTTTCGCCGGCCGCTGGAATCCGTGCCAGGCAATAAGGCACGGGTTCGCCGTCAATCATCAGGATGCGCTTGTCGCCATCCTTGATCGCCGGCAGATAGCCCTGAGCCATAATCTGCTGCTGGCCGTGATTGGTCAGGGTCTCGAGAATCACCGAAAGATTGGGATCGCCTTCGCGATGGCGAAATATCATCGATCCGCCCATGCCATCGAGTGGTTTGAGAATGATGTCACGCTGCTCTTTGGCAAACTCGCGCAGAATGTCGGCTCTACGGCTGACCACGGTCGGCGGGGTGTATTGGCTGAACTGGGTGGCAAAGTACTTTTCATTGCAGTCGCGCAGACTTTGCGGGCGGTTGACCACCAGCGTGCCGGCTTGCTCGGCTTGCTCCAGCAGGTAGGTGGAGTAGACGAACTCGTTGTCGAAGGGCGGATCCTTGCGCATCAGGATCACATCCAGCTCGCTTAGCGCGACATCCTGCTCACTGCCCAGCTCGAACCAGCGTTGCGGATCGTTGAATACCTTAAGCTCTGAAAGCCGAGCGCGTGCGACACCCTTGGCTTGGTAAAGATCTTTCTGTTCCATATAGAAGAGGGTCCAGCCGCGCGCTTGCGCGGCCAGTAACATGGCCAGCGAGCTGTCCTTCTTGAAGGCGATCTGGGCGATGGGATCCATGACAATGCCGAGGCGGACGCTCATGGCGGTGTTCTCCGTAAATGGTAGCGATTAGGGTGTGACTGGACGCGATATGGCGTCAGGGTGGCGTTGACAAGCCAGGTGGTCAAGGAAAAACCTTGGCCCAGCCGGCTTATAGATTGCATCTGGAGAGTGTGCTAAAAAGGCCCGACGATTGGGAGGTAGCCCGTCGGTGACAGGGTCTCAGGCGCACTGATATAACGCAAAAATAACGACTCACCGAGGCGATGGTAGGGCAAACATGGAACAGCATTCCGAGGGCTTGAGGGTGATGGTGATCGACGACTCGAAAACGATTCGTCGCACCGCGGAAACCCTGCTGAAAAAGGTGGGCTGCGAGGTAATTACCGCAGTTGACGGCTTCGATGCTTTGGCAAAGATCGCCGATACTCACCCAAATATCATTTTTGTCGACATTATGATGCCGCGACTCGATGGCTATCAGACCTGCGCCTTGATCAAGAACAACAGCGCTTTCAAATCCACCCCGGTGATCATGCTGTCTTCTAAAGATGGTTTGTTCGATAAAGCCAAAGGGCGCATCGTCGGCTCCGATCAATACCTGACCAAGCCCTTCAGCAAAGAAGAGCTGCTTGGGGCGATCAAGGCTCATGTGCCCGACTTTATTCCGGTGGAACAAGCGTCCTGACGCCTGGCTGACCAGCTGCGCGTCTTTTTAAAGTATTGGGAAACACCATGGCTCGAATTCTGATTGTTGATGACTCGCCGACTGAAATGTACAAACTGACCGCCATGCTGGAAAAGCACGGTCATCAAGTACTTAAAGCGGAAAATGGCGCCGATGGCGTTGCCCTGGCACGCCAGGAAAAGCCGGATGCGGTGCTGATGGATATCGTTATGCCTGGCCTCAATGGCTTTCAGGCGACCCGCCAGCTGACCAAAGATGCCGACACCAGCCATATCCCGGTGATCATCGTCACCACCAAGGATCAAGAAACCGACAAGGTCTGGGGCAAGCGCCAGGGTGCGAAGGATTACCTGACCAAGCCGGTTGATGAAGACACCCTGGTTAAAACCTTGAATGCAGTATTGGCCGGTTAAACCGAGTCAGTCGGCAATTAAAAAACAATAAGGCCGCAGCTGGCATGTCGGACGCGCAAACACCTTTTCAAACCCTTCTGGATATCGACGCGCTTTGTCGTTCGCTGGCGGCTGGCTTGCCTTCGCAGCAAGCGGTCGTGCAAACCTGGAGCGGTATCGGTTTTCGCATGGGCGAGCGCTTTTTTGTTGCGCCCATGGGTGAGGTCGGCGAGGTTCTGCATGAGCCGCGTCACACCCTGTTGCCCGGCGTGAAAAGCTGGGTGAAGGGCGTAGCCAACGTGCGCGGACGCTTGCTGCCGGTCATGGATCTGTGCGGTTTCTTCGGCAATGAGTTGTCGCCGCTGCGCAAAAAACGCCGAGTGTTAGTCGTCGATCACCAAGAGGTCTTTGCGGGTCTTACGGTCGATGAAGTGTTTGGCATGCAGCATTTTCCAGTGGACACCTTCTCCGAGCAGCTGCCGCCGCTCGAGGCGTCCATCACACCTTTTATCCACGGAGTATTTCAACGTGAACAGCCCTGGCTGGTGTTCAGCCCACACGCGCTGGCCCAGAACGCGGGTTTTCTCGACGTGGCGTATTAACAGTTTATCGGTGGGGTCGGCATTGCCGGCCTTTTGGCGTTACATGGGAACCGTAGTGCGGTCGGTCCAGGCGGGGGCCAGTAAATGAAAAAACTAAATGCAGGTAATTTGTTAGCAGGTGCGCGCAGTAGCACATTGATCGCAGGGCTGTTTATTGTCCTGATCGTGTCGATCGTGTTGTTGTTCGCCAACTTCGCCTACATCAACACCCAATCCAACTACGACACGGAATACATCGGCCACGCCGGTGAGCTGCGCGTACTGTCCCAGCGTATTGCCAAGAACTCCTCTGAAGCTGCCGCCGGTACGCCAGAAGCGTTCGGTTTGCTGCGTGACGCACGTAACGACTTTCAGGCGCGTTGGGGCTATCTGACTGACGGTAACGAAGAGACCGGTCTGCCAGCTGCTCCAGAGGCCCTGCAGCCGCAGATGACTGCGGTGCAGCAGGACTGGGATACGCTGCGGCAAAACACCGACGCCATTCTGGCCAACGAACAGACTGTTCTGTCGTTGCACCAGGTAGCCGCCACGCTCGCTGAAACTATTCCGCAGCTGCAGGTCGAGTACGAAGAAGTGGTCGACATTCTGCTGGAAAGCGGCGCGCCAGCGGCTCAGGTCTCGGTTGCTCAGCGTCAATCCTTGCTGGCAGAACGTATCCTCGGTTCGGTCAACAAGGTACTGGCCGGTGACCAAGACTCGGTACAAGCCGCTGACATGTTCGGTCGTGACGCCAGTCTGTTCGGTCGTGTGTTGAGCGCGATGCTTGAAGGCAACGCGGCCATGGAAATTACCCAAGTGGGTGACGCGGAGGCTCTTGAGCGTCTCGCAGAAATTTCCGAGCTGTTTGAGTTCGTTTCTGGCTCGGTGGACGAGATTCTCGAAACCTCGCCTGAGCTGTTCCAGGTACGTGAGTCGGCTAACGTGATCTTCAGCGTTTCGCAGACCCTGTTGGACAAAGCGTCTGAATTGGCTGTCGGTTTTGAAGCGCAGTCCAGTGGCCGCGCGATCAACACCCTGATCGGTTATGTGCTGGGTGCTTTGGCACTGGCTTCGATCATCCTGATCGGTCTGGTGATGGTGCGCGAAACCAACAGTCGCTTGGCCTCCACCGCCGAGAAGAACGAGCGTAACCAAACCGCAATTTTGCGCCTGCTCGACGAAATTGCCGACCTCGCCGATGGTGACTTGACCGTAGCCGCGACGGTAACCGAAGACTTCACCGGTGCCATTGCTGACTCCATCAACTACTCCATCGACCAGCTGCGTGATCTGGTAGCCACGATCAACCTGACCGCCGTTCAGGTAGCCGGTGCGGCCCAGGAAACCCAGGCCACGGCGATGCACCTGGCCGAGGCTTCCGAGCACCAGGCCCAGGAAATTGCCGGTGCTTCTGCGGCGATTAACGAAATGGCCGTGTCGATTGACCAGGTATCGGCGAACGCCTCGGAGTCCTCCGCGGTAGCGGAACGTTCCGTAGCCATCGCCAACAAAGGCAACGAAGTGGTGCACAACACCATCACCGGCATGGATAACATCCGTGAACAGATCCAGGACACCTCGAAGCGTATTAAACGCCTCGGTGAATCGTCCCAGGAGATCGGTGACATCGTTAGCCTGATTAACGACATTGCTGACCAGACCAACATCCTCGCACTGAACGCTGCGATTCAGGCCTCCATGGCCGGTGACGCCGGTCGAGGCTTCGCCGTGGTAGCGGACGAAGTACAACGCCTTGCAGAACGTTCCTCGGCGGCGACCAAGCAGATCGAGGCACTGGTTAAGACGATTCAGACCGACACCAACGAAGCCGTTATCTCGATGGAACAAACGACTTCCGAAGTGGTGCGCGGTGCGCGTCTGGCGCAGGACGCCGGGGTTGCACTGGAAGAGATCGAGAAGGTATCCAAGACCCTCGCGGCCTTGATTCAGAACATCTCCAACGCGGCACGCCAGCAGGCCTCTTCGGCAGGCCACATTTCCAACACGATGAACGTGATCCAAGAGATCACCTCGCAAACCTCCTCCGGTACCACTGCCACCGCCAAGAGCATTGGTAACTTGGCCAAGATGGCCAGTGAGATGCGTAAGTCGGTATCCGGTTTTACCTTGCCGGGTGGTGAACAGGCTTAATTGGTTGCTGTGCAACAGGCTGGAAAGCCTGTTGCACAGCGGGCTATGGCCGTAAGCGAGGGGCACGACATGCAGTCAGGCGTTTGGGCCTTGCAGCCTCTGGCAGACATGACAGCCACGGAGTTTCGTGACTGGCAGGTGCTGCTTGAGGAACGTACTGGGGTCGTTCTCAATGAGCGGCGGCAGGCGTTTTTGCAAACCAATCTGAGTGCGCGAATGCGTGAGCTGGGCGTGACGGATTACGCCACGTACTACCAGCAGGTCACCGATGGTCCCCGCGGTGCGGTGGAGTGGTCGACCCTGCTGGATCGGCTGACTGTGCAGGAAACCCGTTTCTTTCGTCATCGCCCGTCCTTTGAAGTGCTCGAAAGCTATTTGCGCGAGCGTTTACAGCAGGGCATGACGCAGCCATGGGAGCTGTGGAGCGTGGGATGCGCCAGTGGTGAAGAGCCTTATTCACTGGCCATCAGCGCTGCCGAGGTTCTGCGTGAAAGTGAACATCCGGATCATTTCGGGGTAACAGGCACCGATATCAGCCTGAATGCGCTGAATAAGGCGCGCGATGGCCAATACGGCGCGCGCCGTCTGGAACAGTTGGATGCTGACCTGTGCCAGCGCTACTTCCTGGCCCAGGATGATGGACGTTTTAAAGTGCTGCCTAACCTGGCCGCACGCGTGTGTTGCGCCCGGCTCAATGTATTGGAGCTGGCCAAGGCGCCTATGTCCGGAATGGACGTTATTTTTTGTCAGAACTTGTTGATCTATTTTCGTCGCTGGCGTCGCCGCGAGATCCTTAACCGCCTGGCCGAGCGCCTGGCGCCCGGAGGGCTGCTGGTGGTCGGAGTAGGTGAAGTAGCAGGTTGGCAGCATCCGGAGTTGATTCCGGTGGCCGACGAGCGAGTGCTGGCGTTTACCCGCAAGGGATAACAGGCTGTTGATAAACGTAAGCGAGGCAGCCAGTGCAAGGCAAAAGCAGGCGAGAACGCGACTGGGGTCGCATTCGACTTTACGAGCTGTAAATGAGCAGTTCGAGCCTGCTTTTAACGCAGCAATGGCAACGCAGGTAGTTTTTCAGCAGCTTGATAAGGCAGAAGAGCCAAGTATATGAGTGGAGTGGCTATGGGTGATCGGCACGATTATGTCGCCCTGGAATGGGTTAAAGGCGAGATCGCGGAAACCCTGAAACAGGCGCGTCAGGCGCTGGAGGCGTTCGTTGAGAACCCCCAGGACGCTACGCGCATGCGTTTCTGCCAGACCTATGTGCATCAGGTGCTGGGCACCTTGCAGATGGTCGAGTTTTTCGGCGCGGCGCTGCTCGCTGAGGAAATGGAACAGCTGGCTGGTGCGCTGATTGAAGGACGGGTGAGTAACCAGGGCGAAGCCTTGGAAGTGCTGATGCAGTCGATTCTGCAGCTGCCGGTGTACCTCGACCGTATCCAGACTGCCCGCCGCGACCTGCCGATGGTCGTGCTGCCGTTACTCAATGACCTGCGCGCTGCCCGCGGGGAAAAACTGCTCTCGGAGACCAGCCTGTTTGCCCCGGATATGTCCGGACGCAATGCGGCGCTGTCCAATGATTCGATCGCACAGCTAAGCACCGCCGAGTTACCAGGGCTGTTACGTAAGCTGCGGCAGATGCTGCAGATGGCCTTGGTGGGGGTGATCCGCAATCAGGACTTACCGACCAACCTAGGTTACATGGCACGGGTGTTCGCCCGCCTGGAAAACCTGTGCAAAGACTCGCCTCTTGGCCCGCTGTGGCAGATCGCCTCGGGCGTGGTCGAAGGCCTGGCCAACGGCAGCGTAGCCAATGGATCTTCTGTGCGTACCTTGTTGCGCCAGGTGGATAAAGAACTCAAGCGTCTGCTTGAGCAGGGGGCTGAAGGTCTGAATCAGCCGGCGCCTGATGAGCTGAGTAAGAACCTGCTGTTCTACGTGGCGAAATCCACGGCTCAATCACCGCGCGTACGTGGCCTTAAAGACCAATACCGCCTCGACGATGCACTGCCGGACAACGATGTTGTCGATGAAGAGCGTGCACGCCTGGCCGGTCCCGACCGCGACGCTATGCGTTCGGTGGTGGCCGCGCTCTGTGAAGAGTTGGTCCGCGTTAAAGACAGCCTCGATCTATTCGTACGCAGCGACCGCACTCAGGTGGCTGACCTGGAGGCGCTGGCCGCACCGCTCAAGCAAATTGCCGATACCCTTGCGGTTTTGGGCTTTAGCCAGCCGCGTAAAGTAATTGTCGACCAACTCGATGTGATCAACGGCTTGGCCAAAGGCCAGGGCGAGCCCAGCGATGCGGTGCTGATGGATGTCGCCGGTGCGCTGTTGTATGTCGAGGCCACTCTGGCTGGCATGGTTGGCCCCGCACAGGACGGCGGCCGTGAAGAAAGCCACCTGCCGACTACCGATGTGGCGCAGATTCACCAGCTGGTAATCAAAGAAGCGCGCACCGGCCTGGAGCAGGCCAAAGACGCGATTATCGAATTTATCGCCTCGCAGTGGAACCATGAACACTTGGCCCGCGTGCCCGAGCTACTGACTCAGGTGCGTGGCGGTCTGGCCATGATTCCGCTGCAGCGCGCCGCCGATCTGCTGAATGCCTGTAATCGCTATATCCAAGAACAATTGTTGGCGCGCAAGGCCGTGCCCAACTGGCAAAACCTCGATACCTTGGCGGACGCCATCACCAGTGTTGAGTACTACCTCGAACGCCTGGCTGAAGACCATGCCAGCCAGGGCGATCTGATCCTTGATGTGGCCGAGGAAAGCCTCGACAGCCTGGGCTATCCGCTTAAAGAAAAGCCGTCGATTCTTGACCGCATCGACACGCCTGCAGAAACCTTCGCGCCATTGGCTGATCCGCTGCTCGATATGGAGGTGTTGTGTGACGAGCCCGAGCCCGAAGTCAGTCCGCCGGCGCTTGACGATGAACCGCTGAGCCTGGATTTGACGGATGACTTCAGTGCCGAGTTTGCGGATTTAGATTCTACCGCCCTGGATGCGCCGTCGGCTGAGCTTGAGCTGATCGACTTCAGTAGTGATCTGAGTGACGCCGAGCTATTGCCACAGGCGGAAACCGAGGAAGAGCCGTCATTACCCAGCGAAGAGTTGTCGCTCGACAGCTTTGAGCTGGATGACAGCGATAGCCCAGCCAATTGGGGTGAAGACGAGCTGGCCGCGCTGGAGTTACCTGAAGTTGACCTGCCGAGCGCCCCGCCAAGCGAGGAGTCGGCGCCGCCTGTTGCTGAAAAAGCGCTGTCGATGGCCGATGTCATGGCCGCTCCCGTGCAGGCGATCAACCCACCCGCGCACGATGTACCGCCAAGCCTGCTCCCGCCGCCGGCCGATGAAGAACCGATTGATGAAGAGCTTATGGAAGTCTTTATCGAAGAGGTAGGCGAAGTGCTGGAAACCATCGCGGAGTATTTTCCGCAGTGGTGCGCGGACACCGATAACAAAGATGCCCTGAGCGAAATTCGCCGCGCCTTCCACACCCTCAAGGGCAGTGGTCGCATGGTCCGCGCGTTGGTGATCGGTGAGTTGGGCTGGTCGATTGAGAACCTGCTCAACCGCGTGCTCGACCGCAGCATTCAGCCGGGTACCGAAGTGCAGCAGGTGATTGCCGATGTGGTCGCCCTGATGCCGGCCTTGGTCGATGAGTTTGCCAGTAAGGCACAACGTCAGCGTGACGATGTCGACCATTTGGCCGCCACGGCCCATGCCTTGGCCAAAGGCCGAAGTCTCCCAAAACCTCAAGCCCCGGTTGAGCAGGTAGCTGAGCCCGAGGGTCTGCCTAGCGCTACCGACGAGAGCGGCGCAGACGCTGAAGGTCTGGACCCGCAGTTGCTGGAAATTTTCCGCAATGAAGCGGAGATGCACCTCGATACTCTGGTTGGCTTCCTGGCTGACTGTGCTCAGGAGCTGCCGCAGCCTGTAACCGACGACTTGCAGCGGGCCTTGCACACCCTCAAAGGCAGTGCTTCGATGGCTGGCATTCTGCCGGTGGCTGAGATTGCTTCGCCGCTAGAGAAGCTGGTTAAGGAATTCAAAGCCAACCTGATCCCCATGGACCTGGCCGAAGCTGAGTTGTTGAGCAGCGCAGAGAAGCTCTTCCGCCTCGGGCTTGAGCAGCTGGAAAGCCAACCGCTGGGCGTATTGCCGGGTGCTGCCGAATTCCTTGAGCGCGTGCAGAAGCTGCACAATGAGCGCCTCGAACAGGCGGAAAACAGCCGGCAGAGCGAGCAGAGTGGGGAAAAGCGCGACCCGCAGATGATCAGCATCTTCCTCGCCGAAGGCATGGATATCCTGCTGGATGCCGAAGACCTGCTGCGCCAGTGGCGTGAGCATCCGTCCGAACGCCAGGAACTCAGCTCACTGTTGGATGAGTTGACTACCTTGGGCCGCGGCGCCGAAATGGCCGATCTGTCGCAGATAGACGAGCTCTGCGAAGCCTTGCTCGACCTTTATGGCGCCGTGGAAGAAGGTCGCCTGGCTGTCAGCGAGCGCTTCTTCAGCGAAGCTGAGCAAGCTCACGAAGCCTTGATCGGCATGATGGATCAGGTGGCTGCGGGCTTGCAGGTAAGCGCTGCTCCTGAGCGCGTGCAAGCCCTGCGTGATTTGATGATGGAGGCGCTGGATCCTAATACCCTGGCGCTGTTGTCCAACAACGGTGCTGCCGGTATCGAGATTGTTGAACTGACAGACGCCACTGCTGCGTTGGCAGAACTCAGCCTGGGCGAGCCGGATGAAGTGATTGAGCCGTTACCGCTCGACGCGCTGCCAGTCGACGCGCTGCTTGAGTCTGTTGAGCCTGTTAGCGAGCCGCTGGCTGAACAGCCGACTGCTTCGCTGTACGAATCGCTCGACGAAGAAATGGTGTCGATCTTCCTCGAAGAAGCCGTGGATATTCTGGACAGTGCCGGCCAGGCGCTGGAGCGCTGGTTGGCAGACCCAGACAACAAAGCCGCACTGTCATCCCTGCAGCGTGATCTGCACACCCTCAAAGGTGGTGCGCGCATGGCCGAAATTCGTCCGATTGGCGATCTCGCCCATGAACTCGAATCGCTGTACGAAGGCCTGGTGGATCGCCGTTACAGCGCCTCCCCGGCGTTGGCGAGTCTCCTGCAGCAAAGCCATGACAGCTTGGCGCAATTGCTCGAGCAGTTGCAGGCCCGCGCGGCGATGCCTTCCCCGGTGGCGTTGATTGAGGCCATTCGCAGCTTCCGCCAGAGCGGTGGGCAAAACTTGCCGGTCAGCCCCACGATGCCCGAAGCCGAAGCCGAAGCCGAAGCCGTGCCTGTGATCGAGTTGTCAGATCTGTTAGAGGCTGAGCCCGAAGCCGATGAAGGAATCGACTTCGGTATTCTCGCGGATGAGCCGCAAGACGCGCTGGACAGCGAGCCATTAGCGTCCGAGTCGCTAGACATCGAGGTGACCGAGCTGCCTGTCGTCGAGTTCGACGATCCCGAATTGCTCGATCCCGAGCCTGAAACGGACGCGGTTGAACTTGCGCATATTGCGCCCGCGCAGCTCGATGCCGCGCCGGCCCCCGCGGTCATTGAGGACGAACGCGATCCAGAGTTGGTGGAGATCTTCCTTGAGGAAGGTTTCGACATCATCGACAGCGCCGGTGCGGCATTGCAGCGCTGGATGGACGACGTCAACAACAGCCTTGAACTGGAATCGTTGCAGCGTGATCTGCACACCCTCAAGGGTGGTGCGCGCATGGCTGAAATCCGTGAAATCGGTGACTTGGCCCACGAGCTGGAATTCCTCTATGAAGGCCTTGGCGATGGCCGTTTGCGCGCCAGTCAAGAGTTGTTCAGCCTGCTACAGGCCTGTCACGACAGCCTGGCGGAGATGCTCGAAGCTGTGCGCGGCAAGCACAGCGTGCCAAGTGGTGAGGTGCTGATCGACACCATCAAGCGCTTTCGCGCCAACCCGGATGAGCAGCTGAGTATGCCGTCTGCGGTTGCGCTTAAAGCCGCCGAAGATCAGCCCGATGAAGGTGAGTCGGACATCCTCGACATCTTCCTTGAGGAAGCGGATGACCTGCTGGAAGCCATGGAAGTTTCGATTGGCCGCTGGGAAGCTGATCGTGAAGACGCCAGCGCCATCGATGATATGTTGCGCACCCTGCACACCCTCAAAGGCGGTGCACGCCTAGCCGGGCAAAAGCGTTTGGGCGACCTTAGCCACAACCTCGAACAGCATCTAACCGAAGCACAGGTTCAGGGTGCACCTTGGCCGCAGAGCCTGTTTGTCGATGTGCAGTCGGGCTTCGAAGGGTTGCAGCAGGAACTCGAGGTTCTGCGCCAACGCTTGAATGACAGCCTGCTTGACGACGCCGCCGGTGCACACACGCCTGCGCCAGCAGCTCGCCTGCCGGAGTTGAGCACACCGATTGTGGCGGCCAGTGCGCTGCCTGCGCAGGAACTGGTGGCCAAGGTGCTGCCATTCGTGCGCCGCGCACAAGAAGCCGCGCAGGAAGCGGCGTCGCGCCGTGCGCCGCAGGAGCTGGTCAAGGTACCCGCCGAACTGCTTGAAGGCCTGGTTAACCTGGCCGGTGAAACATCGATTTTCCGTGGCCGAGTCGAGCAGCAGGTCAGTGACTTCGGTTTCACCCTGAGTGAAATGGAAGCCACCATTGACCGGGTACGCGACCAGCTGCGCCGCCTCGATACTGAAACCCAAGCGCAGATCCTCAGCCGTATCGAGGCTGAAGCCGAGCGTATGGGCTATGAAGATTTCGATCCGCTGGAAATGGACCGTCACTCGCAGCTGCAGCAGTTGTCGCGCGCCCTGTTTGAGTCGGCTTCCGACTTGCTTGACCTGAAAGAAACCCTGGCGGCGCGTAACCGCGATGCGGAAACCCTGTTGCTGCAGCAAGCGCGGGTCAACTCGGAGCTGCAGGAAGGCCTGATGCGCACGCGCATGGTGCCGTTCGACCGTCTGGTGCCGCGTCTGCGCCGTATCGTGCGGCAGATTTCCGGTGAGCTGGGTAAGCAGGTCGAGTTTGTTGTTGGCAACGCCGATGGCGAGATGGACCGTACCGTGCTCGAACGTATCGTCGCGCCGTTGGAGCACATGCTGCGTAACGCCGTTGACCACGGCATCGAAGCCGCCAACGTGCGTCGTGCTGCCGGCAAACCAGAGCAGGGCACCATTCGCTTGGCACTGGGTCGTGAGGGCGGCGATATCGTTCTGACCCTGGCCGATGACGGTGGTGGTATACGTCTGGAGGCAGTCAAGCGTAAGGCCATCGAGCGTGGTTTGATGGACGCCGACTCGGATCTGACCGACTACGAAGTGCTTCAGTTTATCCTCGAGGCCGGTTTCTCCACCGCCGAGAAGGTTACGCAGATTTCCGGGCGTGGCGTTGGAATGGATGTGGTGCACTCGGAAGTGAAGCAGCTCGGTGGCTCGATGAGCATCGAGTCGCTGCCGGGCACCGGCACCACCTTTACCATTCGCCTGCCGTTCACCGTGTCGGTTAACCGCGCGCTGATGGTGTTGTCCGGTGAAGACCTGTACGCCATTCCGTTGAACACCATTGAAGGTATCGTGCGGGTTTCGCCCTACGAGCTGGAAGCTTATTACGCCCCCGATGCATCGCGCTTCGAGTATGCCGGGCAGAGCTATGAACTGCGCTACCTGGGCGACCTGCTCAACAACGGGCAGCAGCCCAAACTAGTTGGCCAGAGCTTACCGTTGCCGGTGATTCTGGTGCGCTCCAAGGAGCACGCGGTGGCGGTACAGGTTGACTCCCTGGCCGGTTCCCGCGAGATCGTGGTGAAGAGCCTTGGCCCGCAGTTTGCCGGTGTGCACGGGATCTCCGGTGCAACCATTCTCGGTGACGGCCGCGTGGTGGTGATTCTTGACCTGCTGGCGACCATCCGTGTGCTGCACGCGCATCTACTTAACCAGTTGCAGCCACGCCAGCTCAGGCAATCAGCCAGCGCCGCCGAGATTGAAGCGGATCGGCCGACGCTGGTCATGGTGGTCGATGACTCGGTCACCGTGCGCAAGGTCACCAGCCGTCTGCTTGAGCGCAACGGCATGAACGTGCTGACCGCGAAAGACGGTGTCGATGCCATCTCGCAGCTGCAGGAGCGCAAGCCCGATATCATGCTGCTGGATATTGAAATGCCGCGCATGGATGGCTTCGAAGTGGCGACCCTGGTGCGCCATGACGAAGGCCTGAAAGACCTGCCGATCATCATGATTACCTCGCGTACCGGTGAGAAGCACCGTGAGCGGGCCATGAGCCTCGGCGTCAACGAATACCTGGGTAAGCCTTACCAAGAGTCCTTGTTGCTTGAAACCATTCAGCAGCTGGTGGGCCGTCAGCCGGTAAACCGCACATGACCGATAAAACTGCAGCCCGCATCGCGGTGATTGCTGACACCTCATTGCAGCGCCATGTGCTGCAGCAAGCGCTGACGGGTAGCGGCTATCAGGTGGTGATGAACAGCGATCCGGCGCGTCTCGATCAGGCCACCCTGAGTGCGTGCGAGACTGATCTATGGCTGGTCGATCTGGCGCAGTCGGATGATTCGCCGCTGATCGATAACCTGATGGAAAATGCCGTAGTCCCCGTGCTGTTTGGCGAAGGCCATGCGCCTGAGCGTCATTCGGAAAACTATCCACGCTGGGAGCGGCGGCTGTTCGGCAAGCTGAAGAAGCTGGTGGGCGACCCGTCGCAAGCCGTTGGTCCTAGCTTGGAAGCCTTGCTGGCCGAAGCGCAGCGGCCGTCGCGTCTGGATTTACCGGCTGTACTGGCGGACACCCCGCTGGTCGCCGGCGAACCGGCGCGTCAGGTTTGGTTACTGGCCGCTTCCTTGGGTGGCCCTGCGGCGGTAAAGGCCTTTCTCGATGCCTTGCCAGGCGGTTTGCCGATAGGCTTCGTCTACGCCCAACATATTGCTGCCAGTTTTGAGAGTTCGCTACCGCAGGCTGTGGGCCGCCACAGTCAATGGCACGTTAACCCGGCCCGCCACGGCGATGCCGTGCGCTGCGGTGAAGTGGTGGTGGTGCCGATCAGCCATGAGTTGGGCTTCAACGATCAAGGCCAGATGCAGATAGCCGAACGCGGCTGGCCGGAACCCTACAGCCCGTCGATCGACCAGATGATGCTTAACCTGGCCCAGCATTTCGCTGCGCTGAGCGGTGTGATTGCCTTCAGCGGGATGGGCAGTGATGGAAGTGCGGCGGCGGCTTATGTGCGTCGTCAGGGTGGCTTGATCTGGACCCAGCGGGCCGACAGCTGCGCATGCCCGAGCATGCCCGACAGTCTGCGCGAAGGCGGTTACAGCAGCTTTAGCGGTGACCCGCGCGAGTTGGCCGGCGCCTTGGTCAACCACTTGGCCGAGCAGTGCCGTTAATCCGGGGCCGTGCCCTGTACAGGATAAATTTATGAGCCAAGCTGTCGCCACGCAAAACAGCGTCACTAGCCTGACCGGCCTGCTGATGCCGTTGACTGATCGCACTCTGCTGCTGCCCAACGTGGCGGTCGCCGAACTAATTCCTTACCGCGCGCCGCAGGTCAGCGAAGGGTTGCCCAGCTGGTTTCTCGGGCAGATTGCCTGGCGTGATCTACGCCTGCCGCTGTTGTCGTTCGAGGCCGCGTCGGATGGCCAGGCGACTGTTAGCTCGGGCTCGCGGGTGGCGGTGATCAATGCCTTGGGCGGTCGCCCGGCGGTCAAGTTTATTGCCGTACTGGTGCAAGGTATTCCTCGCTCGATCAAGGTCGGTGCCGAGCTGGTACGTGCTGATGTCACGTTGTCGCCACTGGAGTTGGACGCGGTGCAGTTCGGTGACACGGTGCTCAAGATTCCCGACCTGCTTGGGCTGGAACAGAAGCTGGCTGACGCTGGATTGATCTGACCGTTAAAAACCGAAAAGCCCGCATCTGCGGGCTTTTTTATGGTGCGCCAGGCATGGCGCGTAGCGCCGTGACTGGCGCTGTCGGGTTCACTGTGGTGGTGAGCCTGGCGACTTGGA
>NZ_JAPPVG010000033.1:0-34825 GCF_028680365.1 Pseudomonas sp. MIL19
CTGGTAACAAAATCAGCAATCCGCCCTGGGTCAAATTTCAATCGGCAGGGTGGGTCAATTTTCCATCAGCGCCAACAGCAGCCAGATCATCGCTGCCGATATACCACCGAAAATCGCCGGATAACTAAACCAGCGAAGCAAAAACCTCGACGCGCTGCCCATTGTGAACCCTCCATGCAGTTGGTTTCACTTTGAACTGTTCGCCCGCTATACGCTTGAACGAAGGAGCTAATAACTCGGGCTGTGGATACGCAAACAGCATCGGTAGAAGTATCCCGGTTGAAGTAAATGTCAGCTTTGTAGCCTCACATGACCGAGCGCTGAAGAGGGGTCGAGTCCGAACAGCGCACGAAAAGAACGTGAAAAATGGGCTGCGTCGGCAAATCCAGCGGCATGAGCGGCCGCTGTTAGATTATGTCCGATAGATACGAACTGCAGCGCCACAACCAGCCGACTCCATTTGCGATAGCTACGCAGCTGAAGTCCGGTTTGCTCGACAAACCAATGAGAGAACCGGGTGGGCGACAGATGCACAAGCGCGGCCAGTCGCACCCGATCATCTTGTCGCTCTTCCAGCGCCTGAAGCACAGCCCGCATACGCGGATCAGCCGCCTGCGGTGTTTTCAGGCCTAGTAGTCGCCTGACCTCCTCACGAACCAGCTGAGCAGATACCTCCGGCGTTTCAAGTAGCTGCTCGATGGCAGCCGTATTGTCTGCCGGGATCGAGACCAACTGGGCGGCCGATATACAGCTCATGGCACGGGCCTCTTCCGACAGCGCATCAAGGTAGATCGAAAGCACTTCAGTGCCTTCAATCTGGTGCAGTGTGCCAGCCTTTATGCAGATGGCCGGAGCAGTAAGCACCTGATTCAGACCTCGCACCGTCACTTGACCGCAAAGGCCAATGGTCACTTGGTGCGCCATATGGCTGTGCAGATCATGGCTGCCAGCATGCCCCAAGAAGATCCCCAGCCCTGGCGATACCCAGGCTTTTCCACGCCAGCAGACGCCCTCGGAAATGGCCATTTAAGCGCCTCAGGCCTTTGTGTCGTGCTGCTGTTCGATTTTGCGAATTTCGGCCTGAAAAGCCTCATCTAACAAGCTCGGCTTCTTGCGCCAAGGCTGGCGGTCAGGCTTGCGCTGGGCGGCGTACAACACAACTTCAGCTCCCGTGGTAGCGACAAAGCTTTGTGCTTGTCGCTCAAGTTCGGCCCTCAACTCGTCTTTGGTCATAGCGCTCCTAGGATGGTTGCTGGGGGAAATTCCATGTGAAAGGCGGTGATGCCATTGCTGGAAGTGCACCAGATCTTGCCATTGTGGGCCGCCACAATGGATCGAGTAATGGCCAAGCCAAGCCCGGCATTGCTCGGGCTGCCTTCACGGCGAGCCGGGTCTACTCGATAGAAACGGTCGAAGAGCTTATCCAGGTGCTCCGGCTTGATGGTTTCGCCTGGGTTCTCGACAATTAGAGTAACGGCACTTGCGGTCGACTTGATCGTTACCAATATCGTCTTCCCGGCAGTTGTATAGCGCAACGCATTGGACAACAGGTTCGAGATCGCCCGATCCAGCATCAGCTTGTCACCCAGCACGCTGCCAGAGCCGGTCACAACCAACTGGATGCCTTGCTCGTCCGCTAATAGGTGGTAGTACTCAATCAGCTTGGTGGCTACCTCGCTGAGCTCAATGCGCGATTGCTCGGGAATGATCAGGCCGTTGTCCGACTTAGCCAGGAACAGCATGTCATCGATCATTCGCGACATGCGTTTCAGATCGTCTAGGTTCGAGTAAAGATTCTCTTCATAGGCTTCGAGGTTACGTTTTTGGGTGAGTACCACCTCGGTGTGCGTCATCAGATTACTGAGTGGTGTGCGTAACTCATGGGCGATATCGGCAGAAAAATTTGAGAGCCGAACAAATGCATCGTCGAGCCTGGCAAGCATCGCATTGAACGAAGTCACCAACTGCTGAAGCTCAAGAGGGACGGGCTCCAGTGGAATGCGCTCCTTCAGTGACCGCGCAGACATCGACGTCGCGACATGGGTCACCTGTCGCAGGGGTCTCAACCCACTACGCGCGACCACCCAGCCCAACGCAGCGCTGACCAGTGCGCTAATCACCAAGCCAATCCAGAACCACCGCTGCAACGTTTCAAAGAAATGCACATGGTTGGTCACATCAAGGATCAGCAAAGCCGTTAGAAACGCAGGTTGGTCAGGGGTTGATACCTGCGCGGTCATCCCTCGATACATGTGTCCATTTTCCTCCCACGCCCACATGCCGTGGTCAGGATTGAGGCGGTATTTCTCGGGAATATTGAAAGGCAGTGGCTCGGCAAAAAGCACGGTACCGTCGTTTGCAAGGATGATCGCCGCTAAATCGTGGTGAGCCCCTAACAGCGCTTTCAGCTGAGGCAGCACCTCTTCAAGGTCTGCATGGCTACGCGTATTACTCAGGATTTGCTGAGTCGATTCTAGCTTCTCGTCCAGCGTCTGCTGGTCAAGCATCATGAAGTGATGCCGGCTGAGCTCGTTGAAACTCAGGCCGGCCACCGTTAGGACTGCAATCACCGCAAACATGAACATCAAACTCATACGCGCGGTCAGTGACAGGTGCTTCATTCAGACTCCGGCGCATCAAGCATGTAGCCCATACCACGAGCGGTATGAATCAGTTTTAGCTCGAAATCATCGTCAATTTTCGCCCGCAAGCGTCGGATAGCCACTTCAATCACATTGGTGTCGCTGTCGAAATTCATGTCCCAGACCTGGGACGCGATCAACGACTTGGGAAGAACTTCGCCACGCCGACGCAGCAGTAATTCGAGCAGCGAGAACTCCTTTGCAGTCAGATCAATCCGCTTACCACTGCGCACGGCACGACGCTTAAGCAGATCAACTTCAAGATCGGCTATTTTCATTGTGGTCTGCGTCGGCGAACTATTGCCGCGGCGGAGCAATGTCCTGACGCGGGCTAACAACTCAGAAAAAGCGAAGGGCTTGACCAGGTAGTCGTCCGCCCCCAGCTCTAGACCTTTCACACGATCCTCGACACCGTCCCGCGCCGTCAGAAATAACACCGGGACATCCTTACCTGCAGCCCGAATCATCCGCAGCACTTCCCAGCCATCCAGGCCCGGCATCATCACGTCCAGAATCAACAGATCATAGGCCTCGCTCAGCGCATGCTGGAGTGCATCCGTTCCCGTCATAACGCGGTCGACGTTGAAGCCAGCCTCAGTGAGACCTTGTTGCAGGTAAGTGCCTGTTTTTGGCTCGTCTTCAGCGACCAGAAGTTTCATGCGGGCGGTTCCCAAATTTTGAGTGGCCTGAGTGTGCAGTCAAATCCCCCTCCCAACCAGAAGCTTACGAAAATGTAATCCTAGCTTCAGGCCTCTGTCAGGCGGCCCTGTCTAGGGTGCAAGCATGAGCACTAGGTTGTGCTCTTGGCCCTCTAATGAATAACAACAGAGGTGCCGGTCACTGCTTCAATTGAGGAGACTGCCCTATGAAACTGCTTAAACCTTTATTTCTGGTTGGTTCGCTCCTGCTTGCTTCAGCCGTTTGGGCAGAGGGCGGGAGTGACCGCGTCTTCGAGCGCATCGAGAGCATGCGAGACAAAGCCGAAGCGGTACTAATTCAGGCGGAAAAGGCTCCCGCCAGCGAGCGCCATGTGCATATGAAAGAGCACATGAAAATGCTCGACGAGATGATGAACCAGCTTCACAGCGAGCATCCTGCTCCCGGCATATCTACGGAAGAACATCTTGCGTGGATGGAGCGACACGACAAATTGGTCGACGACGTACTTGCGCAGATGATGCGTGAGCACAAGCTGATGATGGCCGATAAAGAGTGTCACCCATAAGAATTCCCATCTTCAAGGCCTTCATGATTGCTCCTTTGGCCTAGCGGCACCTCGACGGTGCCGCGTTTTTTTCAAGCTGACTAATTTGTAGTTTTGGGGTCAGCCCCCCGGCAGGAAACGGGGAATAGCATGAGATTTCCAACCACCTCAGTGAGGTCTCATCATGAAACGTTCACGCCCCCAGTTGTTGATCACGGCGCTGCTGTTCGCAGCTGCAACTCAGGCCTCGGCACAAACGCTTGGCCTTGAAAGCAACATTGGTCAGCCGGCCAAAGCAACCCCCGCTACACGTACAGTTTTCGTGAAAATGGATGACATCAGCTACGGCCAGAAGTCTATCGATGTGAAGCCTGGCGAAACCGTCCGCTTCGTGTTGAAGAACGAAGGGGCACTGATGCACGAATTCAATATCGGTAAAGCCGTATCGCAACTGGATCATCAACGCAAAATGGCTGCTTTGGTCAAGGACGGCACACTGACGCCAACAGGCAAAGCGAAGTCAATCGTCTGGCATGAACGGTCGGGCCTTGGAGACTCCAATCCACCTGGCATTCCTGAAGTCGTTGAAGCAATACATGATGACCCAAACGCCATCCTTGTTGAGCCCGGAACTACCAAGGAGTTTGTCTGGACCTTCAGCGACTCGGCCAACCTCAACTTCGCCTGCACCCTCCCTGGACATTATCAGGCCGGGATGGTCGGTGAATTCGTAATGCGCTGAGACAACAATCAGGTGCCCCCGGCCAATGCCGGGCCGCACCTGATTTCAGTGCATCTTTCAGATATGTAGTTTTCGCGTAAGCCAGCTGACAGCACCGCCTGATTAGCATTGATGTTGTTCCTAACAACTCCATTTTCCGAGATGCATTATGAAAGCCAAACTAACTTCATTTTTTCTCGCCACAACCCTGGTTTTCTCCGCCTCTGCTGCCATGGCTAACCCGAGCCATAGTAAAAGCGATATAGGCCAACCAGGAGACGCCAAGCAAGCTGATCGCATCATCGAAATCAAGATGGGCGATATCTATTTCGAGCCGAAGAGCATTGATATCAAAGCAGGAGAAACCGTCCGCTTCGTACTCAAGAATGAGGGCTCGCTACTGCATGAATTCAACCTGGGCATGGCAGCCGCACATGCAGCACATCAAAAAGAAATGGCCGCAATGTTTCAGAACGGCACGCTGTCTCCAACGGGCGCACAGGACATGAGCAACATGGATCATGCTATGGGCGGGATGAAGATGGTCGGCATGAAACACGACGATCCAAACAGCGTCTTGATCGAGCCGGGAGCCACTGAAGAACTGGTATGGACCTTTACTAAGGCAACGGGGCTTGAGTTCGCCTGCAACATCCCAGGCCATTACCAATCGGGGATGGTTGGTAAAGTGAACGTACGCTAATCATTGAGTTCGGATTGATATACGTCAATTGCTGGGACGCAGTAGAGACTATTATCATTTGCTGTCCCACCAATACTGCCTCAACTCAAACGAGGATCGAGCTATGGACCACTCCCACCACCCAGGCTCTGAATTGCCATTCTGGAAAAGCAAAACTGGCATTGCACTGATCATGTTGGCTGTCATCGCCGTTTTTTATGTGGCCCGCGAGCATTTTGGCCACATCTCCCAGGCACTGCCTTACTTGATTCTGCTGTTGTGCCCGCTGATGCACATGTTCGGCCACAACCATGGTGGGCATTCCCATCAGGATGGTGCTGATACTCCCAAGGACGACAACCGGAAGTAAGCCCTATGCACACCACATCGCGCCAACTTGACCATGAGCATTCCAAGCATCAGGAAGACCAGCATGGGAGTCAGCACGATCCGGTGTGCGGCATGGCCGTCAAGCCAGACAGCCCATTCAGTGAGAGCCACGAAGGTCAGACATACCGTTTCTGCAGCGCGAAATGCCAGGAGAAGTTCCGGGCAGCACCTACCAGCTATTCGAACCCGCCCAAGAGTACGGAACACCAGCATCATGAAGCTGCGCCTCCCTCATCAGGGGCCGCAGGGACGGCGGAGTACACCTGTCCTATGCATCCAGAAATACGCCAGCCAAAACCTGGCAATTGCCCCATCTGTGGCATGACCTTGGAGGCAGTGATTCCGGAGCTGGAGGAAGAGGAGAATTCAGAACTTAAAGATTTCTCCCGGCGATTCTGGTGGACACTCCCACTCACGATTATCGTGACGGTCTTGGCTATGGCCGGCCACTCATTAACGCTATTTCATGGCGCAACGCAGAACTGGGTAGAGCTTGCCTTGGCGACGCCTGTGACACTCTGGGGCGGCTGGGTATTCTTTGCCCGAGGCATCGACTCAGTCCGTCATCGCAGCCCAAATATGTGGACACTGATTGGCCTGGGTACAGCCGCAGCCTACCTCTACAGCGTTGCTGCGACCCTGGCCCCACAGCTGTTCCCCCAAGCTTTCTTCCAGGACGGGCGCATTGGTGTCTACTTCGAGGCTGCGGCGGTAATCATCTCCCTGACGTTGTTGGGCCAGATGCTCGAACTCAAGGCTCGTTCACAAACCTCAGCCGCAATCAAATCGCTATTGGGCCTGGCACCCAAAACCGCGCGGCGCATTAACCCTGACGGCCAGGAAGAAGATATTCCGTTGACCCATGTGCACCTGGGCGACCATCTGCGAGTACGTCCCGGCGAGAAAGTCCCAGTTGACGGCACCGTTCTCGAAGGCGAAAGCGCCGTCGACGAGGCCATGCTGACCGGCGAACCGCTACCGGTTACCAAGCGCGTTGGCGATACGCTGATCGGCGCAACCATGAATACCCACGGTAGCCTGGTAATGCAGGCGCAGAAGGTGGGGGCCGACACCATGTTGTCCCAAATCGTGCAGATGGTCGCCAGAGCACAGCGCTCCAAGGCCCCCATGCAGCGCATGGCCGATGCAGTCGCGGGCTATTTCGTACTCGGCGTGATCGCCATCGCGATCCTCACGTTCTTCGGCTGGGGCTTTTTCGGACCGGAGTCGGGCTGGGTATTCGGCCTGATCAACGCGGTTGCCGTACTAATCATTGCCTGCCCTTGCGCACTTGGCTTGGCGACCCCCATGTCGGTGATGGTCTCGACAGGCAAAGCTGCCACCAGTGGCGTCTTGTTCCGCGATGCCAGTGCCATAGAGAACCTGTGCAAGATCGATACGCTGATCGTCGACAAGACCGGCACGCTGACCGAGGGACGGCCTGTATTTCATAGCGCAGAGGGTAGCGGTCAGTTCGCGCCTAACGAGGTGCTGCGCTTTGCTGCAAGCCTCGATCAAGGCAGCGAGCATCCGCTGGCTCATGCAATCGTTGACCACGCCCGCGCCCAAGGCGTTGAGTTGGCCAAGCCGGATTCTTTCGAGTCGGGCTCAGGCATTGGTGTGCGTGGCCACGTGGACGGTCGACAACTGCAACTGGGTAATACTGCGCTGATGGAAGAGGCCGGAGTAGATGTCACCCCTCTGCGCAACCGTGCAGAGCAACTTCGACTGGAGGGCATCAGCATTATTTACTTGGCGGTAGATGGCGTACTGGCAGGGCTGCTGGCTGTCTCTGACCCGATCAAACCGAGCGCCAAGCAAGCAGTCATCCGACTTCAAGAGGTCGATGTGAAAGTCATCATGGCCACCGGTGATGGACTCACGACCGCAAGAGCTGTGGCCAAGGAACTGGGTATCGAAGAAGTCCATGGCGAGGTTAAACCCCAGGATAAGGAAAAGCTGGTGGCCGACCTGCAGAGCTACGGTCGCCGAGTGGCCATGGCTGGCGACGGCATCAACGATGCCCCCGCACTGGCCCGTGCCGATGTCGGTATCGCGATGGGAACCGGTACTGACGTGGCCATGAACAGTGCTCAGGTGACCTTGGTCAAAGGTGATCTGATGGGCATCTTACGGGCAAGAACCTTGTCCGTAGCCACGGTGAAAAACATGCGGCAGAACCTAGCCTTTGCCTTCATCTATAACGCCATGGGAATTCCACTCGCAGCAGGGGTTCTTTATCCCCTGACTGGCCACCTGCTGTCGCCCATGATTGCGGCACTGGCCATGAGCGTCAGTTCAGCATCGGTTGTATTCAACGCATTGAGGCTGCGGAAAACCCGCATCGACTGAAATGAACGTGAATCTAAAGCCAGTCGGCAGGTATCAGTAATTCCATCAATTCCGAAAGAACATCTACCAACGCTAAAAAACAAGCTTGACCTTACCATCGTGTCAAGGTCGATGCTCAGGTTACGGCATCTATGCCGCCTAACCAACGAGGTGATTTATGTTCGTTCTACAGGTATCAGGAATGGGTTGTGGCAGTTGCGTCAGCAAGATCACAAAGGCAATTCAGGCGGTAGATGACACCGCAAAAGTGGAGATTGACCGTGCTGCCGGCAAGGTATCGGTAGACAGCCAAGAACCCGCGGAATCTATCCGCAAGGTGATTCAAGACCTGGGTTATGCCGCGCAGGTCAGCGCGTAAGCGCCAACTGAGTGGTGATCGAGACACCCTCAATCCGAGCTTTTGCGAGCGCTGAGGTCATGGCTTCGGGGCCATGACCTCATTTGAACTCTTAATATCAGACCAGCACCGCTACCTGGGCCTCGATCAGAGTTTCCACGGCCGCGTAGAGGTCAATATCCGTTTGCTGAGTTTTGATCGACACCACCAGACTGTACCTCACGGTGTCGTCATATCGCTGCTGCTTAACGAGAGTTTTCCACCACCCCAGTGCGGGATAGATACCAAGCATTCCCCGACCCGCCAGTTCGGCTGCAGTGCCTCGCCAGATGTCCGAGTGGAGAGAACCGCGATGCCGTGTCTGAGTACCGAGCAGCCAGTTCGGATCTGAGCCGCCGCCCTGGTAACCACCTTCTTCCTCATCCCGTGCACGCTTGTTGATGCGCTGGCGGAACTGGTCACGGTCTTCGTTTGGGCGACTGACATCAAAGCGCAAGCCGTGCGACTCGTAGCGATAGCGCCCCTTGATACCGCGTTCGGCTATGCCAGGGTTTGGCTCTACGAAGTAGGAAAGGGTCACTCGCATTTCCACCTCGATGTTGCCTAGGTTGAGCAGTTCCTCCTGTGGCCAGGGAAGCAAGTGAAGATGCATGTCCCGCGCGGTGGGCGGCTTGGTGCCCTGCCTCATGAACGGCCTCAGATGATCCTCGACAATCATGGTCAAGGAGTCGCCGGCGCTCCACAGGGCACGACTCAGGTCTGGTACGCCAAAGCCGCAGTGCTTAACCAGATTTTCGTAGCCGGCCTTAGTGCCAGCAGCAAGGAAATCCTGTCGCATACGATCAGGCCACTCAGCCGAGTGCACGATTAGGGCTCGCACAGTTTCGGGCCAGAACTGTGGGTAGTTGGTGGAGACTTGTGCCGCCATACGAGCTGCCAGCGCGGATGCTGCGCTGGTGGCGCTGGTCGTCGTCAACAGCCGTCGCTCTGGTTCGTGGGCAGTGGTTACGAGGGATAGGCATGGCTCGGTGTAGGCTGTATGCCCATCTGTGGCCAGGTTGCCTCCCTCGAACACTACATCGGGTTTCAAGGGCCAGGCCGAGTTGGTCCAGGTCCCAGAAGTCGTGCTATATGGGCTGAGGCTGCCTGCGGCAGCGATCGGGCGCAATCCAGGATTGGGAGGGTCGATAGTGACTTTCTGGGTGTAAGCACCTACGCACAGCGCATTCCAGGCCTGTGCCGGGTCATGAATTCCGTCTGTGGTGGTGTTGTGCGGGTAGAGGGTGGCCTGGTTCTTGTCCGCATTACCGGCAGACACGACGATCAAACGAGGGTTGGCTCTCTCCCCCAATACGTCGGATGCGAGCTCATCAACTGCGGCTGACCATGCGGAAGGGCGGCCACGATCCCGGTAATCGAGACTGGTGATCGCCATGCTGTAGACCCGGCGCACTTCTGGCTTGGCAGTATCCGGTTGGGTTACAGCGTCGATCATCAGCGCGCCGTAGGGCTCCTTCTGATTTCCTTGGGCAGCGGGAAGCAGTTTCACCGACTCAAGGCGGTGCTCGATCGAAATGGGGCTTTGTCCACTAAGAGGGTCAAACAGATCACCATAAAGTGCGATTCCAGCTAGCTCTGTGCCATGACCCGTAGTGTCCGCGAGCCCCCAGTTGGCATCGACGGTATAGAGGTCATTCGCGTCAATGTGCTGAGCCAAGAGTGGGTGGCCCCGATTGACTCCGGTATCTAGGAGGCAGACGCGGATACTGTCGTCCCCTGCGGGGGTGGTTCGCTCAAGCAGGTTCTCGACCCATTCTCTTTGTTCTAGCGGCGCAAGAGCATCAAAAAACTCGGCGGTGTCCTTGGCTCTACGAATCTCGGCGACTTCGTTGAGCAGCAAGAGTGACCGAGTTATGGCTGCTCGTGAGGCGTAGACATTGAGGACTGTCCGCTCAGGAAACTTCAGCACTTTTTCGGATGTATGAAAGCCACATGCTTCGGCAACCGACTTAAAGCGGTTCAGCACTGCTTCACGGCCGTCCCTGATAGGCAGCCAGAATTCCCACCAAATAGTTTCGTTTTCATCTGGCGGCAACACTGCAGGATCATCGGTCCACAAGGCGTTGAAAGCTGCGACTCGGATTTCTTGGATTGGATTCAGGAGTGGAGCGTTGCGCGGACTCCCCTTGGAGGTCTCTACCTCCAGGTATTGCCTGACGAGGTTCTCAAAGGCTTTGAGCTGGCCATCTGGAACAAACACAGTGGCGAAGTCAGTATTCGTGGCGGGGTCATGACGCAGGTTCATAAGCTCGATGCGCTGAGCGCCTCGGGCAAGTCCTTCGAATGCAAGCGCGTAACCAGGCTCACTGCGAAATTCGATTTGCAGGCCGTACCCACCATCGGGCCTGTCCCCTTGTCGCATTTGCCTTTCAGATGCTTCGCGCTGCAGCTGCACTGCAGAGGCCATCTGACCGCTGACATGCTGGAGTTGAGCGAGTAGCTTCCCGCCATGAGCCCCTCGATTTGGCGTGGGGTAGCGAGGGTCTCGTGTTGCTGATGCTGTGGATCGGAACCGTTCGGGTAGTCCCTGTCCCTGGAGATGAAAGTGAGGCCGTTGTCCGTTGATCGATTCCGTCATCTAAATGCTCTACTACGTTAGGAGTGCCGCCTCCCGTGGAAAGTCTTCCGTTCTTCAAGGTGTCTTTCCACGTCCTTGACCGCCATCTCGGTACGATCATGAATGATCGTGTCCTTGATCGCGTCGTCTGCCGCCCTCGCCAGTTCTGCATGGCTGAGCCCCTCTGCGACCTTGCAGAGTTTGTCCCAGCTGCGAATCGACTTGGAAAAGTTCGCCAGTCGATTCTTGAGCACAGCCTTGGTCTGTTCCTGACTGGGCAGTCCGTATTCGACAACATCATCGAAGCGCCGGAACAAGGCGTAGTCAAGAATTTCAGGGTGGTTGGTAGCAGCGATGATCAGGCTATTGGACTGGTCCTGCTCAATCATTTGCAGAAAGCTGTTCAGGACGCGGCGGATTTCGCCCACGTCGTTGGCAAGGCCACGCTGGGAGCCGATGGCATCGAATTCGTCGAAGAAATATATGCCGCGTGTATCGCGAATGGCATCAAAAATCTGACGCAGCTTGGATGCGGTCTCACCCATGTACTTGGTGATGAGGCTATCAAGCCGGACGATGTACAGCGGAATCCCAAGCTCGCCGGCAAGCGCCGAGGCGGTCATGGTCTTGCCGGTACCGGGTGGCCCTACCAAAAGCAGCTTGCGGCGAGGTGAGAGGCCATGTGCGCGGATCTTCTCGAAGTTGCGCTGCTCATTGATGATTCTTCCAAGACGGCCATGAGTGGCCTCGTCCAGGATCATTTCCGAAAAGCGAGTCTTCGGAAGAGCTACTGACAGCAGGTTGCTCAGCTCGCCGCGCGGCTGGCCTATGGGCACCGGCTGCCCGGAAGGCAGACGATTTTTCTTGGCCGAATCAATTAGAGCCCGCAAATCTTCTGCAAGCTTCCCGTGCCCCTGCTTAGCCTCATGGGCCGCCATCTGCATAGCAACGGCAAAGAAATGCGTGTCATCTCCCTTGATATGCGAGCGCAGAAGCGCTTTCAGTTGTTCGCCGCTAGCCATGGTTATCTACCTTCCCGTAAGGGTTAGTTTAATCGTTAAGACCCGCTTCTGACCTTGAATACGTCAACTTTTATTCACACAAGCAATCAGTGTCTGGCCTGAGTTCAACGCAACTCATTTAACACCGCGGCCCTGCCAAGGGCGGTGGCCATCCAGCTGGGAAGGCTCGCACGGACCGAACCTAGGCTTTCCCACTCCACCTCCGCTAAGTGCCGCCGAAGTTTCTGGGCCGAATTTTCAGCCTGATCTTTGCCCACCCAGGCCATCGCCCTGAGCGCATCCCCGGCCGGCGTCGCACCCAAGGAGAACAGCCAGTAGGGCGCGTGCTGGAAGTAAATTGTCCGGGAGCCGACTACTAACCGCTTACTGCGCCCTGTGGTGAGGTACACCTCTTTAGTAGAAGCAGCTCGCGTCAACCCCATTGATCTCGCGGCCTGTGCGCCATCGAGCGAGATGCACTGCTTACCCTGAGCGGCGATTGATTTCGCCAATGACTCTGCCGACGGTGCCCTGGCCTGGTCTTTTTCACGCACCGGCGCAACGTAAATACCGCGCGCTATTCGCATCAGTTGCCCGGCTTTAGCCAAGCGACAAAACGCCTGATCAACCGCCGCACGACTACCAAGATGAAGAAACTCCTTGGGCGCAAGAACTCCACCCTCGCTTAGGGATTGGCTGCGTTCCAAGATCGCTTGCGGGATCGATCGCATATGAAAGCTCGGCTCATATCAATGTCAGATATTTGATTATACTTCTGACATTTGAGCAACAGCCGTTCGTCTTTTGTCGCCAGAGTTGGGCTAACCGGCTCTTTCTTACTGAGCTACAGGTATTCGAGGCTGCGCTGAACGTCACAACGGTGCGAAGGCTAAAGCGGCACAGGTGCTCGCGCATGTAGTACAGGTGCGAGCCAAGCAGCTGTCACCCAAAAGTTCTTAGCGTGCGGGCTCAGCCCAGAGTCTGATGCGGGTTGCGGCAGTGCCGACGGCAGTTCGAACTGGCGCGTCGTGAAATAAATCGCCCACATGCCTTGACCTTCCCACACGGGGAAGCTTGAAACTTCTCTTCAACAGAAACATTCAAGGGATATTTCAATGGCTTCCGTTGCCCAACAAGACGTCAATCCATCCATGGCCTCAGTCACTCGCCTGAGCCTGCCCGTCGAAGGTATGACGTGTGCATCGTGTGTCGGCCGTGTCGAGCGTGCGCTGAAAGAGGTTCCCGGCATGCAGACGGCTACGGTCAATCTGGCCACCGAGCGCGCCGACATAACCTTCACCAGCTTGGCCAGTCCGCAGGCGGCTGTGCGCGCCATCGAGAGTGCTGGCTACACCGTTCGCGAAGAGACCACCGAGCTCGCGATCGAGGACATGACCTGCGCTTCATGTGTGGGCAGGGTTGAGAAGACGCTCGCAAAAATCCCGGGCGTACTCGAAGCCACGGTCAACCTGACGACCGAGCGCGCGCGGGTGCGCCACCTTGCTGGGGTTGTCACCACGACCGACCTTGAAGCTGCAGTCGAACAGGCGGGTTACAAGTCCCGCCGCTTGTCCGTCGAAACGGCGACTGCTGGAGATCAGGACGCCGAGCGTCGTGAGAGCGAGGCACGGGCGCTGCGGCGCGATCTGTTTGTTGCATCCATCCTCACCTTGCCAGTCTTCATCCTTGAGATGGGCTCTCACCTCATTCCAGCCGTGCACCATTGGGTGATGGGGGGCCTGGGTCAGCAGACGAGCTGGTATATCCAGTTCGCGCTTGCCACCCTCGTTCTATTCGGTCCGGGCCTGCGCTTCTTCCGCAAGGGCGTACCGGCGTTGCTGCGTGTCGCCCCCGACATGAACTCGCTGGTCTCGCTCGGTACTGCGGCTGCATACGGCTATTCGGTGGTCGCGACCTTCATACCCAAAGTGCTTCCGCAAGGTACCGCCAACGTCTATTTTGAAGCCGCCGTGGTCATCGTGACCTTGATCCTGCTCGGACGAACGCTGGAAGCGCGCGCCAAGGGGCGAACGTCGCAGGCGATCAAGCGGCTAGTCGGACTTCAGGCCAAGACCGCGCGCGTCGAGCGCAACGGCGAGACGATCGAAATTGCCCTTGATCAAGTGGCGACAGGTGACGTCGTGCTCGTTCGTCCGGGCGAGAAGATTCCGGTCGACGGCGAGGTCGTCGAGGGCACCTCTTATGTCGACGAGAGCATGATCACCGGCGAGCCGGTGCCCGTGTCGAAGGGAGCGGGGGCAGAGGTCGTAGGCGGCACGATCAACAAGACGGGCGCTTTCAGTTTCCGCGTAACCAAGGTCGGCGCGAACACGATGCTCGCGCAGATCATCCGCCTCGTCGAAGAAGCGCAGGGTTCCAAGCTGCCGATACAGGCGCTGGTCGACAAGGTGACCATGTGGTTCGTCCCGGCCGTGATGGCGGCGGCCGCGCTGACTTTCCTGGTCTGGCTGATCTTCGGCCCAGACCCGGCGCTGACCTTCGCGCTCGTGAATGCGGTCGCGGTTCTCATCATCGCCTGCCCGTGTGCCATGGGGCTGGCCACGCCGACCTCGATCATGGTCGGTACTGGCCGCGCGGCCGAATTCGGCATTCTCTTCCGCAAGGGTGAAGCCTTGCAGGCGCTGCGCGATGTGAGCGTGGTCGCACTCGACAAGACCGGCACACTGACCAAAGGACGTCCCGAGCTGACCGACCTCATTCCCGCCGAGGGCTTCGAATACAACGAGGTTCTGGCTCTCGTTGCGGCGGTCGAGACTCGCTCAGAGCATCCGATCGCCGAAGCGATCGTCGCAGCCGCAAAGCAGCGGGACATCACCCTTTCACCCATTGAAGGCTTCGACGCAACACCAGGCTTCGGCGTGTCTGCCAAGGTCGCCGGTCGGACCGTCGCTGTCGGCGCGAACCGGTTCATGACGCAGCTCGGCCTTGACGTGTCGAGCTTCCTGCCGACCGCCCAGCGTCTTGGCGAGCAAGGCAAGAGCCCGCTCTATGCCGCGATCGACGGCCGCCTGGCGGCGATTATCGCGGTCGCCGATCCGATCAAGGAAACGACGCCCGCTGCGATCAAGGCGCTGCACGCGCTCGGGCTCAAAGTCGCGATGATCACGGGTGACAACGCTGCTACAGCCGCAGCGATCGCCAAGCAGCTCGACATCGATGAAGTCGCTGCCGAGGTCTTGCCCGACGGCAAGGTCGCAGCACTGAAGAAGTTCCGGATCAATGGGGCTCGGGTCGCCTTCGTGGGCGACGGTATCAACGACGCGCCGGCACTCGCAGAAGCGGACGTCGGGCTGGCCATCGGGACGGGAACCGATGTGGCGATCGAGGCAGCTGACGTAGTACTGATGTCGGGTGACCTGCGTGGCGTGCCGAACGCCATCGCGATCAGCCAGGCAACGATCCGCAACATCAAGCAAAACCTGTTCTGGGCCTTCGCCTACAACGCCGTGCTGATTCCGGTCGCGGCGGGCGCGCTCTACCCGGTAAACGGCACGCTGCTTTCGCCGATCTTCGCTGCTGCCGCGATGGCCTTCTCCAGTGTCTTCGTGCTCGGCAACGCGCTCCGACTCAAACGTTTCCGGGCACCTATGACGGTCGAAACCAGCACCGCGAACTCAGTAAACCTGGCGGTATCGACCAAGTCACGCCGGGTGTCCGAGCACTGATCTTGGCCCGAAGCACCTCTGCACTGAACACCAATACAGGTTAAGGAAGGAACTGCATGCCGAAACTTATTCACACGGAGATCCGGGTGACGGATATCAATATTTCACTGCGGTTCTACCAGCAAGCCTTTGGACTCAAGGAAACCCATCGCATTGAGTTTGACGATTTCTCCCTCGTCTATCTGCGCAATTTCGAGAGCGAGGCTGAAATCGAACTCACTTGGAGCAGCGGACAGGCCGAATACAGCCACGGCAGTTGTTACGGTCAGGTCGCGTTCGTCGTCGACGATCTGGGCCTGCATTTCAAACAGCTTTGCAACCTCGGTTTAAAGCCTGCACCCATCAAGGAATTTAAAAAAGGAGGCGAGCTGCTGGCCCGCTCCTTTTTTATTCAGGACCCCGACGGCTACAAAATCAAAGTTCTCCAGCGAGGCGGGCACTACCAGTAAAACCAAGTACCAGCAGTCCTGTGCCAGTAACGAAATGGAGATGAAAATAAGAGATAGTTGCAGGAGCTGAGCGCACCACGGTTACCTGAGCATCAAACGCGTGATTTAAGGCTTTTACCTCTTCCGCCAACGAGTGAAAGAGGTAACTCTCGGCCAGTGGCACCACGCCCTGCACATCCAAGGCATTATTTACCCACGCTGAAGCAGTCCCTCACAGACCCATTGCTTCAGCCAGGTAACAGCTCGCTGGGGAGCCTGCTCGCCGTGTTGACCCAATAAGTCCTCGCACAGCGAAGCGAATGAGCCGCCATCGGCAAGCAACCGCAAAGCCGAAGCTTCACCCGGCTCCAGAGTACGGTACTGGCACACCAACTCATGCCGCCAAACCAAGCAATCCAGGGGGGCGGATAGCGCAACGGCAGCAGGAATATCGGCCTCGGCCTTGGCAGCCACCCACATGCCCAAAGTGTTGTGCTGCAACTGCAACCAACGAACCGAGGGGATAAGGCACACCCGCAGATAGACCCAGTCATCGGCGGAAAAACTACCCATCACATCCAGCGACAGCGGTACTGCATCGGGTGCGTCGAAGGCCAGGGTAAAGGCCCACTCAAGTGTGGCGAGTTCCAGCATCGGAGAACGCTGTGGCTCGGCAATATAGCCACTGACGAACTCTGGCAGCTTTTCACCCAGCCAGCGCAAACTGAAATGTCTCGGCGGCCACGCACTGATGTAAGCCAATGCCAGCTGTTCGAATGATTCGTCACCCAACCAACGATGCAGCGCTGGAAAGTCTTCCCTCATGACTGAGAGAAGCCTGGCGCGATAGGCATTGTGGTAAATCATCAGGCCATCTGCAGCAGGCAGCGTATTGCTACCTTGAATCTGCACCAACAGCTCAGAAGGGATAACGCTATCGCCTGTGGCCAGGTAACGCTCCAGCGCTTCCTGCTGAGCACTCAGGCGCATGGTGCGGCAGCCCCTAGAACATTGGCGGAGATAGAGCGCGCCTTGAACAGCTCCGCTAATAGCTCGTCAAAGGGCGGGAAATGATCATCTCGCTCAATCAGGGTGGCAGTAGCACCCAAATAGCTCAGCGTTTTGCTATACAGAGTCCAAACCGGATCGGCAATCGGCTGATCATGGGTGTCGATGAGGTAGTGGCCGTAGTCGCTGTGGCCAGCTAGGTGGATCTGGCGAATTCGACCATGAGGCAACTCCATGATGAATTGCCAAGGGTCGAATCCCTGGTTACGTGAACTGACGTATACATTGTTCACATCAAGCAATATCTCGCAGCCCGTCAGGCTACTCAGCTCGGCCAGAAACTGGGACTCACTCATACACGAGGTTTTCCACTGCACGTAGGCCGACACGTTCTCAAGCACCAGGGGGCGCTGCAATACATCCTGAACCAGCCGAACCCTTGACGCGACATGCAGCAGGCTTTCCTGGGTGAATGGCAGCGGCAGCAGATCATGCAGGTGATGGGCACTACCCCGACTCCAACACAGATGATCAGCGACCCAACAGGGCTGAACTCGGTCGGCCAAGGTTTTCAATTGCCGCAAGTAGTCGGCGTCGATCTCATGAGGACCGCCAATCGACAAGGAAACCCCGTGCATAACCAGCGGATACTGCTCTTTGATCGCGTCGAGAAAATAGAGGGCTTTCCCCCCGCCGACCATGTAATTCTCGGAGATGATCTCGAACCAGTCGACTTCAGGACGTTGCTCCAAAATCTGCTGGTAATACTCGCTACGTAAGCCCAGGCCAAAACCCAGCGTGTTGCTTTTGCTCATTAGAACTCCGAGTCAAGGGAGTGACTTGCACTCCCTCGGATGGACTTACTCGCTGGTTTTACCACCGGCCTCATCGCACTTTTCTTGGGTCATCAAATTGAAACCCTGGCCTTTGCATTCCCCCTGGCCTTTGCAGGCATTCTTTGCAGTCATGCAATCGTTTTGGCCTTTGCAGCCATTCACACCAAAGCATTTGACTTCGGCTGTTTTCGCGTCCTGAGCCGCTTGAACCGGCAGGGTGGCAAATAGGCTGGCGGCAACGAGTGCCAATGCAGCGCCGGTAGCAACGGTATTTTTCGTCGACATAGTGGCTATCTCTCTTGAGCGTTGTGTGGGGGTCAGGACTATTTAGCGCCACTGACCGGAAGAAGCTTAGGCATCGCTGCCAGGCATGCCATAAAACGAATCCGCGCAGGCTTCATAAACGGGCATGAGTAGACACTACAGAGGCCCGTGGAGACTCGACAAGAGAGAAGTAGCAACCTGACAGAACTGTAATGTTCAGCTCAGGTTTATGACAGGGCGCTCTGGTTAAGGTTACTTCGAGCCTGAAGCTCAATGCCTGATGCCGACCCACTCAGGGTCACCGGGCCAACTGAACTGAATCGAGGAACGCCCATATGAAATCAATTAAAACCCTGTTCGTGGTTATCGCGCTTACCGCCTCCTCTTTGGCGATGGCCGAAGGCGGTGCTGACCGGACTTTTGCTCGCATGGAACAGGCCAGCAAAGTATCGATGGAAGCCTATCAACTGGCCCAGCAAGAGAAAAAAGAGTCGCCGGTTGCAGGTAATAAAACCCAAACAGCCGACCACGCTAACTGCTAGTACACGGCCAACCTGACAGAAATGTAATCACTTAGCCGGTTGAGATATGGCAATTTCTCAAGCTCGCTGTCGAACCGATTTGAAAAATCACGGCAGTGGGCAAGGCTGATAGGGAAACCCTCCCAGGATGAAGCTGACAATCAACCTGAAGTTACGGTTGTTTACCCTGGTTCCTCTAACTGATTGGACATAACGGCATGCACTGCAAAACCTCAAGACGAACCTTCGTAAAAGGCCTGGCCGCCACCGGCATTCTCGGAGGCCTTGGCTTGTGGCGCACTCCCGTTTGGGCGGTGACCAGCCCAGGTCAGCCCAACGTATTGACTGGTACCGACTTCGACTTATTCATTGGTGAAACGCCAGTGAACATTACCGGAGCAGCCCGGACCGCGATGGCTATTAATGGGTCCATTCCAGGGCCAATTTTGCGCTGGCGGGAAGGCGATACCGTCACACTGCGTGTGAAAAACCGCTTGGCCGAAGACACCTCGATTCACTGGCACGGCATCATTTTGCCCGCGAACATGGATGGTGTGCCTGGCTTGAGCTTCCACGGCATCGCGCCCGATGGCATGTACGAGTACAAGTTCAAGGTCAATCAAAATGGTACTTACTGGTACCACAGCCACTCTGGGTTGCAGGAGCAGATTGGCGTTTACGGTGCCCTGGTCATCGATGCCAAGGAGCCTGAGCCGTTTAGCTATGACCGTGACTACGTGGTGATGCTGACTGACTGGACTGATGAAGACCCAACACGGTTATTGGCCAAGCTTAAAAAGCAGTCGGACTACTACAACCAGCACAAGCGCACCGTTGGCGACTTTATCAATGACGTGAGCGAGCAAGGTTGGTCGGCAGCGGTTGCTGATCGCAAGATGTGGGCCGAGATGAAGATGAGCCCCACTGATCTAGCCGACGTAAGTGCCTACACCTACACCTACCTGATGAATGGCCAGGCACCTAATGGGAACTGGACAGGTATTTTCAAACCGGGCGAAAAGCTCCGTTTGCGCTTCATTAACGGCTCGGCCATGACCTACTTCGACGTGCGCATTCCAGGCCTGAAGATGACGGTTGTTGCGGCCGATGGCCTGCACGTCAAGCCAGTCAGCGTTGATGAGCTGCGCATCGCCGTGGCCGAGACTTACGACGTGATTGTCGAACTCGCTGACCAAGAGGCTTACACCATTTTTGCCCAGTCCATGGATCGCACCGGCTATGCCCGCGGCACTCTGGCTACACGTGAAGGGTTGAGCGCTCCAGTACCCGAAACCGATCCTCGCCCCCTGATCGCCATGGGCGACATGGGTATGGATCACGGCAGCATGGCGGGCATGGACCACGGCAGCATGCAAGGCGGCATGAGCGGCATGGATCACAGCAAGATGGCCGGGATGGACGCTGGCGGAATGCAAGGTGATATGGCAGGTATGGACCACAGCAAGATGGCTGGCATGAGCCCTGGCACCATGCAGGGTGACATGGCCGGTATGGATCACAGCAAAATGACCGGCATGGACCATTCAGGTATGGCGGGTATGGGCGCAGCAATGCAATCGCATCCGGCCTCTGAAACCAATAACCCGCTGGTCGACATGCAAACCATGACTCCGACCCACAAGCTTAACGATCCAGGTATCGGCCTACGCGACAATGGTCGTCGCGTGCTGACCTATTCCGACTTGAAAAGCATCTTCCCCGACCCGGATGGCCGCGAACCCAGCCGAACCATTGAGCTGCACCTCACCGGGCACATGGAGAAATTTTCCTGGTCCTTCGACGGCATCAAGTTCTCGGATGCCGAGCCTTTGCGCCTTAAGTACGGCGAGCGTGTCCGCATCACGCTGGTCAACGACACCATGATGACTCACCCCATCCACCTTCACGGCATGTGGAGTGATCTGGAGGATGCGAACGGCAACTTCATGGTTCGTAAACACACCATCGACATGCCGCCAGGTTCCAAACGCAGTTATCGAGTGACTGCCGATGCATTGGGTCGCTGGGCCTACCACTGCCACCTACTACTCCACATGGAAATGGGCATGTTCCGTGAAGTTCGTGTGGATGAGTAAAGGAGATATCTGATGAGTACTTTTATGAAGCGGAAGGCCCTGGTTGGCAGCGCTACCTTATTGAGCCTTTTGGCTGCCCTACAAGCCCCGGTGTTGTTGGCCGGCGAAGGTCACAGTGAGCACGAACAACATGCTACTGAGACACAGGCTCCCAAATCGGTACCTGACAAGAAGGCCGCACAAGCGAAGGAAAGGGCTGCTAGTCAGCAGATGGATCACGGGGACATGAACCATGGCGGCATGGATCACGAAAGCATGATGGATAAGCATGGCGGCACCGAAGCCGAAGCAGGTTCGAACCATGACCACTAGGTTTTTACGTCCGCCCCTAACAGCACTGGCAGTGTCGCTGAGCATGCTTGGCAGCGGGCTCACCCTCGCTGCGGAAGAAATGGATCATTCGGCAATGGGCCACGGTTCCATGCCGATGGACCATAGCAAGATGAACCACGGTTCTGCCAAAGAGCCGATGAAGGGCATGGATCATAGCCAGATGGGCCAGAGCCAACAAAAGGCTCCGACTATGGACCACAGCAAGATGGGTCACGGCGCTATGCAGGGGCAGATGGGGGGTATGGATCATTCAAAGATGAACCATGGTTCCGCTGACGCCACGAGAACTACCAGCCGCACGCCTATCCCGGTACTGACAGATGCGGATCGTGAAGCAGCGTTCCCGCCTTTGCCAGGCCACAAGGTTCACGACAGCGCCATCAACAGCTTTTTCCTACTCGATCAGCTCGAATACCAGGATGCCGATGAAGGCAGCACCTTGGCTTGGGATGCGTCCGGCTGGATTGGCGGAGACATCAATCGTCTCTGGCTTCGCTCCGAAGGTGAACGCACCAATGGCGTAACTGAGGATGCTGAATTGCAGGCCTTGTACGGGCGCTCGATTGGTCCTTGGTGGGATGTGGTCGCGGGTGTTCGCCAAGACTTCAAGCCAGAGTCGCCACAGACTTGGGCCGCATTCGGCATCCAGGGTATGGCGCTGTATGCCTTCGAGGCGGAGGCCACTGCCTTTGTCGGCGAGAACGGCCAGACGGCTGCGCGCTTAGAGGGCGAGTACGACATTCTGCTGACCAATCGCCTGATCCTTCAGCCGACCGCTGAAGTGAATTTCTACGGCAAGAACGATCCGGAGCGAGGCATCGGCTCCGGTCTGGCCAACGCCGAGGTCGGTCTTCGACTGCGTTACGAGATCATTCGCCAGTTCGCACCCTACATCGGCGTTTCCTGGAGTCGCTCCTTCGGCAACACGGCCGACTTGGCGCGAGATGAGGGGGAGGATGTTGAGGAGGCACGCTTCGTTGCCGGTATTCGGATGTGGTTTTGAGAGCCTGACATGAAAAGAACAATTAAAACCTTAGTGGCGGCGAGCGTAGTCGGAAGTATCGCGGTAGGTGCCGTGGCCTATTTTGGCCTGGTCAACGTGGGTGCCGATGATCCTCACTTCCCAGCAGTGCATGCATTCCTGACGATGGCCCGTGACCGCTCTATCGAAGTGCGCTCCAAGGACATTGAGGTGCCTAACCTCAATGACGAGGCACTGATTAAAGCTGGCGCAGGCAACTACAACTCGATGTGCATCGGCTGCCATTTGGCACCAGGTGTTGCGGAAACAGAGCTTAGCCAATCCTTGTATCCCGCTCCGCCGAACTTGGCCCAAGTGGGTATCGATGGCAATCCAGCCGCCGCATTTTGGGTAATCAAACACGGCATCAAGGCCACCGGCATGCCGGCCTGGGGCAAGAGCATGGGCGATCAGTACATCTGGGGGATGGTCGCGTTCCTCGATCAATTGCCGAAAATGGATGCCAATCAGTATCAAACGCTGGTTGCATCGAGCGGCGGTCACGAACATGGCGGTGGTGAGACCCAGATGCATAACCACGAAGGTCAGCATGGAAGCGCCAAGACGGATCATCACGCCGAGCCTGAAGCTGCGACAGATCATCATGCTTCGGATAGTTCAGTGACGAACGCAGGTGCTGATCATCACGGCGCTTCGGCTAGCGGTGCGGACCATCACGCAGCAGATATGACGCCATCAGGCAGCGGCGCAGACCACCATGCAGCTGATGACCCGAAGACACAGGGTGGCGTTGATCATCACGACCCAGCGCAAGCTCAACAGGAGCAGCCCCCGGCTCCCGCTCCCAAAACTCACACCCATGCCGATGGCAAAGAGCACCTACATGACAGCTAAACGTAATGGCGCGCGAGTGGCGATGCTGGCCGCCTTGTTTATGACCTCAGCAGTCCATTCAGCTGATGCCCTGACAATCGACGTACACCGTGATGCAAATTGCGGATGCTGCAAGAAGTGGATCTCGCACCTGGAAGCAAACGGCTTCAAAGTCATCGACCATGTCGAGCGCGATATGTCCTCGGTGAAGCAACGACTCGGCGTCGCCCCAAGACTGGCGTCCTGCCACACCGCTGTGATCGACGGAAAATTTGTCGAGGGTCATGTACCAGCAGCGCAGGTCATCGAACTTTCCAAGCGCTATGACCTGGCTGGCATCGCCGTTCCTGGCATGCCGGCAGGCTCGCCGGGCATGGAGGTTGACGGTACCCAGCACGCTTATCAGGTGATCGGATTGACCAAGGCCGGTACTGACCAAGTGATTGCCGACTACCCCGCGAAGTAACCCCCGCTAAAACCGAGCACTTACTCTTTAAAAGGATGAGTGCTCGGAATCATAACTGCGCAGTCCTGCGCCCTCTTTCAAACCCCAAATAAAGTACGATTGGCCTAGGAAATCGAGGTTCAGGTCAATGAAACACAGGATAAACAGATCTCCCTGAGCGATCCCGATGCCCGCTCGATGAAGACCTGTTTCAGCCAGGACGACACCGTCGAAATACTGAGCCCTGAATTTCCTCTTCTGCTAGGCATGGCACTAGGCTATTGTTCAGTCAGACCTACATCTGTGTGTTGCAAAGGGACTGACCAATGGAAGGATTTCGACTTGGCTAGATGCACGGCACCAACAAGAGGCCATCGCTCAGCAAGCGCAGCAGCGGACTGCCCCGCATGTAGTAGCCGCTATAGCGGTTACAGGTCAAATGCATATTCGCCTTCATTCTACTCCTCGTCGGGTAGCAGCGGAGCTAGTTCTGGCAACAATGGCGGCGATGGCAGCAGATCCAGCAGCAGTTCAAGGCCGCGCTGGTCGAGAGCGGGTTCGTCCGTGTCGTACACGTCTACCCAGGTGCAGTCACTCACGCCAATCCGCGAAACCGTGGAGGCGCGAGCTGCGGCGCAGCCTGATCTTCGTGACGTCTTCCTGTGCCACGCTTGGGACGACCGGCAGGGTCCGGCCAAAGAGCTGCATGAGTTGCTCGTGGCGGCTGGTGTCAAAGTTTGGTTCAGCGAAAAGGACCTTGGCCTAGGCGTTCCGATGATGCGCGCTATTGACAAGGGCTTAGCAAATTCTCGAATTGGGCTTGTGCTGGTGACCCCTGCGCTGCTGGCCCGCCTCCCCAAAGAGAGCGTCGCCGACAAAGAGCTTTCGGCACTCCTGGCGGGTAATCAGCTCGTTCCCATCGTGCATAACACGACGTATGAAGCTCTCCGCAATGTCAGCCCCTTACTCGCCTCCCGAAGTGGTCTGGACACTGAAGAAGACTCAATGGCGGTAGTCGCGGCAAAAATCGCCGAGCTGGTCGCGCTCTAGCGCCATTGCTCGCAGATGTTCGCAATTCCGATGCGCTGTTCGGAAAAATGCGCTCCAACCCCTCGGTCAACCAGCCCCACCTCCGGCAGACCGGTTATCTCCAACGGTAGTGTCCGCTTTTTGCCCCTATTTGCCCTCTGCGCAGGGCAGCTTAGGGTCGGTATGAGCCCCTTAGCTTCGACTTCTGGTCTGCCAGATTCTCTGCAATCGGCGGTCAAGCCCAATACAAAGACTGCTCAGGTCGTGGGGAAGTGCGTGGTCAAACGCGCTGCAATTGCGCCAAAAAGGCACCCGAGGGTGCCGAAGGCTGTCTCCAAACCAAAGGAGCACTAACGGAGACAACAGCCGCGCAAGGCGAGTGCCCGCAGGCACTCGCCGACAACGCTTTAAAGCACTTCGAGCGGATATTCGACGATGAGACGAACCTCATCCAGATCCGATTCGAAATCGATTGCACGGGTAGTCGCTTGGCGAATACGGAAGGACATGTCTTTCATTGAGCCGGCTTGCACGACGTACTTGGCTTCGATGTCGCGCTCCCATCGCTTCTGATCGGTCAGCGGATTACCATCATCGTCGCGCCGCATGTAAACCTCGTTGGCGTTGGTGTAGTCAGCATCCCAGCCCTGCGCGTAGCGGGTCATGAAGCTCAGGCCGGGTACACCAAAAGGCTCCATGTCCAAGTCATAGCGCACCTGCCAGGACTTTTCCTTGGGCGAGTTGAAGTCGCTGTACTGGATGGAATTATCCAGGTAGATCGAGTCGGATTGACGCAGGTAATCGAAATCGTCATCGCCGTTATTGCGCTGAATGCCAACCATGACGGTATGGGCACCAAATTGCACTCCAGCCTTACCGCTCCAGATGTTGTTATCGAAGCTGCCCAGATGCTGTTTTCCCTCATCGACAGCTTTGTAGTAATTAAGTCCACCGATCAAGGCAACATCGTCGGAGAGCGGATAGCTCAACGTGGTACCAGCGTAGTACTGGTTCCACGCATCTTTGAGACGGCTGGTATAGAGGCTGATGCCGACGTTGTCGTTGACCGAGTAATCGCCGCCAAAATAGGCAATCCAGGGAGCGTCGACGGAGCCGGCATAGAACGTTGCGAAGCCATCGCGCATGCTGCTTGAGTTGGGCTCGCTCATTGAATGCAGGCGGCCACCTTGCAGGGCCAGGCCGTCAATACTGTTGTTGGCCACGGTGATACCGCGGAAGCTTTCGGGCAGGAGTCGCGAGTCGCCGTATTGAACGACGGGGCTAACAGGAAAAACATCGCCAGCTTTGATGACTGTATCCATGAACCTGGCTTTAACCGCACCTCCCACCTTGGAGTAGTCATCCTCGGGTTGCCCTGCACTGTTGTAAGGCATCACATCAACGGAGCCACCTGCGCCGGATCGCCCATCACCAGAGTCGAGTTTCAGGCCCAGCATCGCAAACGCGTCGATACCAAAGCCAACGGTACCCTCGGTGAATCCAGACTCAAACTGCCCGATGATTCCATGGGCCCACTCTTCCGAGTAACCATTACCTGTGCCGCTCGACTGCCCCTTACGAAAGTCACGATTGAAGTAGAGGTTGCGATTCAGAATAGTGAGGCTGCTGCCCTCGACGAAGCCTTCGGCCTTTTCTTCGGCGGCAATTGCAGCCTGTCCGGTGCCGATACTCAGAGCTATCAGCGATAAGCAAAAAGGGGGTTATTCATGTGACACTCCTGAATTATCTGGCAGTTTTATCTCGGTGAGATTTCTTGTAGTAGTTGCCGTAGCGCGCCAGGCATCGCCCGTGCGCGCTCACGCCATACTTCCACACGCCAAATAACGTCAGGGTGACTTGAAAATTACTTTTAAGTCAGTGACCTGTAAGCTCCTATGTAGCTCAGTTTTGATTCCAGCAGGCTGTACCCATTGCCCGATATTCAACAGTCTGCAAATCGCCGCTGGAGTCCTCATAGGTCATCTGAGCCGGCATTACCTCACAACCAGAGCCTGTAGGGCTCGTATGTACAACCTTCGCGATGTCCAGCTTCATGCCGTAGCGATAGTGAGTCACCTCTGGCGGAGTCTTGCCACGAGCAGCAGCGTATTCCTGCATCGCTCTTTCATTATCCTGAATCATTCGACCATAGACGCGGTCACCGCCGCCTTCGGCCATAACCAAGGACGATGCAGAAAGAATAGATACCGCTAAGACAGCTTTAAGAATGTTCACGTTTAATTCCTCTACTTAGGTTGTAGTGAAAATATAAACGCATGCACCTGTCATCAAAGTGAAGCGAAAATTACATCTTCGTAATTGCAGTATTGGGGGCTTTTAGTAGCTCAAAAATATTAAATGACAGGGGCAACTCAGACTTCCTCTCCAGTTACCCCGAGTCATCCCCAGACCTGCTACATCATGCTCCTCCCCCTTTACGCCGCATCAACCAGTAGGCCGCCGGCAACACCAGCATCGACAACAACGGTGCGGTGATCATCCCGCCTACCATTGGGGCGGCGATCCGCTTCATTACTTCGGATCCCGCCCCCTCGCCCCAGAGGATGGGCAATAGGCCGGCAATAATCACCGCTACCGTCATCACCTTCGGTCGTACGCGTAACACCGCACCCTCTCGAATGGACTCAAGCAAAGCAGGATTATCTGTGCGCCCCGCTTCAACTCGGGAATGCCAGGCGTTCTGCAGATAGATCAGCATGATCACCCCGAACTCTGCCGACACCCCTGCCAGCGCAATAAAGCCGACGCCAGTGGCCACCGAAAGGTTGAAACCCAGCCAGTAGAGCAGCCAAACACCGCCGGTCAGGGCGAACGGTAAGGTGGCCATGATCAGCAAGGCCTCGGCCAAACGATTGAAGGTCAGATAGAGCAGCACGAAGATAATCAGTAGTGTCGCCGGAACCACCCAGGTCAGGCGCGCATTGGCGCGTTGCAGAAACTCGAACTGTCCCGAGTAGGAAATGGTCATGCCCGCATCTGGCTGTACAGACTCGGCCACCCGCTGCTGTAGCTCACGTACGGTCGACGCCAGGTCACGGTCGCGGACATCGACATAGACCCAGCCGGAAAGACGTCCGTTTTCGCTGCGCAGCATCGGTGGTCCTTCGCTCAGGCTTATGTCGGCCACAGAACCGAGCGTGATCTGCTGGCCTGCCGCCGTAAGGATGGGCAGCCGTTGCAACGCCTCGGGGCTGTCTCTCCACTCGCGGGGATAACGCAGATTGATCGGATAGCGCGCCAACCCTTCTACGGTTTCACCGATGTTGCTGCCACCAATAGCACCTGACACCACCGCCTGGATTTCATCGACGTTGAGGCCATAACGCGCTGCGGCCAGGCGATTGATTTTTATATCCACGTAACGCCCGCCAGTCAGTCGTTCAGCCAGCGCCGAACTCACCCCCGGCACCTGTTTGGCCACCCCTTCGATCTCACGGGTGATGCGCTCAATATCGACCAACGAAGTGCCGGCAACCTTCACCCCGATAGGACTCTTTATACCGGTGGCGAGCATGTCGATGCGGTTGCGGATCGGTGGTACCCAGATGTTCGAAAGCCCGGGGACTTTTACCGCTTGATCAAGCTCATCGATCAGCTTCTCCGCTGTCATGCCATCGCGCCACTGATCGCGTGGTTTGAACTGCACCGTAGTCTCGAACATCTCCAGTGGCGCGGGGTCAGTGGCGGTCTCTGCTCGGCCTGCTTTGCCGAACACCTGCGCCACTTCCGGCACACTGAGAATCATGCGGTTAGTCTGTTGCAGCAGCTCAGTTGCTTTACTTGCTGGAAGGCCGGGCAATGCCGAGGGCATGTAGAGCAGGTCGCCTTCGTCCATCGCTGGCAGAAACTCACCGCCAAGCCGACTTAGCGGCCAGAGACTGGAGACGAAGACCAGTAATGCCAATGCCAAAGTGGTCTTCGGCCATGCCAGCACCGCTTCAAGTACAGGCCGATAGGCCGCGATCAGCCAACGGTTCAGGGGGTTTTTCTGCTCATTGGGTATATGTCCGCGTATCCAGTAGCCCATTAGCACCGGTACCAGAGTGACTGACAGCCCGGCAGCAGCAGCCATGGCATAGGTTTTGGTAAATGCCAGCGGACCAAACAGCCGGCCCTCCTGGGCTTCGAGGGTAAACACCGGGAGAAACGACAGGGTAATGATCAGCAAACTGAAGAACAGCGCAGGGCCAACCTCAGCAGCCGCCTTGCCGATCACCTGCCAATGCGTATCGCCTTGTAGGCGCTCGTTCGGATGCTGCTCTTGCCACGTTTCGATGTGCTTGTGGGCGTTCTCAATCATCACCACGGCCGCATCGACCATGGCACCAATGGCGATGGCGATACCGCCTAGGGACATGATGTTGGCATTGATGCCTTGATGACGCATGACGATAAACGCCATAAGGATGCCGAGCGGCAGGGTAATGATCGCCACCAGCGAGGAGCGCAGGTGCCAGAGAAAGATCAGACAGACCAGGGCGACGACGACAAACTCTTCCAGCAGCTTGAAGCTGAGGTTATCTATGGCCCGGTCAATTAACTGGGAGCGGTCATAGGTCGTCACCAACTCGACGCCCGCAGGTAGGCTTGCGCGCAAGCTGTCCAGCTTCTCTTTGACTGCGCTGATCACTTCGCGAGCGTTTTTGTCCGAGCGCATGATCACCACACCACCGACCACTTCGCCTTCACCATCTAGCTCGGCTATGCCACGGCGCATCTCCGGGCCGAGTTGAATGCTGGCTACCTGGCCAAGCAAAATTGGTATGCCGGTCTGTGAGGTGCGCAACGGCACATTGCGGAAGTCCTCCAGGCTTTCCAGATAGCCTGAGGCACGCACCATGTATTCACGCTCGGCTAACTCAAGGACGGCACCCCCGGCTTCCTGGTTCGCCCCCTGTAACGCCTCCTCAATCTCCCGCTGCGTCACACCGTAGGCAACCATCTTCTGCGGATCGAGCACGACCTGATACTGCTTGACCATGCCGCCTAACGTGGCGACCTCCGCCACGTTAGGTAGGCTTTTCAGCTCGTACTTAAGAAACCAGTCCTGGATTGAGCGCAACTGCGCGAGATCATGTTTGCCGCTGCGATCCAGGAGGGCATATTGGTAGATCCAGCCCACGCCAGTGGCGTCTGGACCAAGGGTGGTGGTGACCCCATCAGGCAGTCGATCCTGCGCCTGGTTGAGGTACTCCAGTACGCGGGAACGTGCCCAGTAGAGATCTGTACCGTCCTCGAATAACACGTAGACAAACGAGTCGCCGAAGAACGAGTAACCACGCACGGTCTTCGCGCCAGGCACAGAAAGCATGGTGCTAGCCAACGGGTAGGTGACCTGGTTCTCGATGATCTGGGGGGCCTGACCTGGGAAGCTGGTGCGGATGATCACCTGAGTGTCAGAAAGATCCGGTAAGGCATCCAGCGGTGTGCTACGTAAAGACCAGATGCCCCAGGCAGTGATAAACAGGGTCGCCAACAAGACCAGCATGCGGTTGCCAATCGACCAATGAATCAGGCGCGCGATCATTGGCTGGCTCCTTGTTTAATGAGCTGCTCAACGACCAATCCGGTATCGCTCTGTCGCACAGCAATGCGTACGGAGTCGCCGATCTTCAGTCCGGTCGCGACCTCGGGCTTGGCCAGTTCAAAGGCCATGGTCATGCCGGGCATGCCCAGGCTGTTGAAGGGGCCGTGCGCAAGCGTGACCGTTTGCCCGTCAAGTTCGCGGATCACCCCCTGCGCCTCATGCAGCGGGGGTGGCTCAGGCAGCGCGTCATCGACCTGCGCCATCACGCCCTGCAGGCTGGCTTCGGAGTCGATCAGGAACTGCCCCGAGGTCACCACCGCCTGTCCCTCAGAGAGGCCCGCAAGCACTTCGAAGCGGCCATCGGCCTCCCGCCCGACCTGGATCTCATGAGGACGGTAGCGTCCTTCGCCTTCAGCCAGCATGACCAGGGCGCGTTTACCGGTGCGAATCACTGCCTCGCTGGGAATAAGCAGCACCGGCTGCTCGCCTGCGCTATTCAGCCGCACCGATGCAAACATACCGGGGCGTAACTTGCCTTCTGGATTGGGCAGTTCACTGCGCACCGTCAGCGTTCGTGTCTGCACGTCGGCACTGGGCAATAGTGCAATCACCCGGCCTTTCAGGGTTTGGCCTGGAAAAGCCGTCAGGCTTGCCCTGATCTGCGCGCCAAGCTGAACCGCTGCGGCCTGGGACTCAGGGATGGCCGCGTCGAGCCAGATGCTCGACAGCCCGTTGAGGCGTGCCAGGTCTTGGCCTGCCGAAACCGCCATGCCAGCGCGTAACTCTAGGGACAGCAACTCACCGCCAATTGGGGTGACCAATGTCTGCAATGCCTTCGGTTTAAGGGTACGTTGCACATGATCGATCAACCCTTTTGGCATACCCAGCAGCCGCATGCGTTCACGCGCGGCGTCGACCAGCCGAGCATCACCGCTCTGCAATACCGCGATGAACTCAAGCTGGGCAGCCGACCACTCGGGGATCAGCAGGTCAGCCAACGGCGTTCCTGCAGGCAGTACATCTCCGGGGGCACGGCCATAGACCCGCTCGACAAAGCCGGCAGAGCGCGCCTGCAAAGTAGCGACTTCGCGCTGGTTGTAGGCCAGTGAACCTACCGCATCGATACCGGATGGTAGTACTGCCCGTACGACCGTCGACGTGCGCATGCCTAGGTTCTGGATTGCTTGTGCAGGCACGCTGATAGCGCTCGTATCCTGCTCAGTGCCGGCATACTTCGGCACCAGCTCCATGTCCATAAAGGGAGACTTGCCTGGCTGCTCGAAACGCTGAGTCGGCACCATCGGGTCGTACCAGTAGAGCACCTGGCGATCTTCTGATTTTGCTGCTGGCATCTGCTCATGGGATGAGCTTTGCTGGCCCAGCCAGAAACCGCCAGCGGTTCCACCCGCCGCGATGGCTAGGCCCAATAGGCAATACTTCAGAGTGAGCGCTTTCATTTCAGGCCCTCCACATAGGCGTAATACAGACTTGCGGAGAGCTGGCTGAGCTGGCGCTGTTGTTCGATTTTCCGCAATTGCGCCTCGATCAGGTCACGACGGGCATTGATCACAGCCGCCAATTGACTGTTGCCCGCTTTGTAGGCAGCAAGCTCCAGATCCACGCGCTTGCTCGACAAGGGGATAAGGTGTTGTTCGGTACGGATCAACATCTTGCGCAGCTGCGCCAACTCGGCGAGGCCGCTTTCCAGTTCGGCTTGGTGAGCGCGCAGCAGCACCTCCTGTTCGGCCTCCACCTGGGCCACGCTGTGTTGCTTGGCGTTGATCTTGGGTCCCTGACGGGTGCCGACGAACATGGGCAGGTCAAAGGTGAACTGCAACATCACCATGTCGCCGAACTGGTTATCACGGTTGTTGTAGGCGAACTCCACACCCCAGTCGGGTTTCTTCTCGGAAACTGCCTCGGCCAGCTCAGCATTAGCTTCGCCCACACGGGCGGCCGCAGCCCGCAGATCTGGATGTTCCCCCAGGCGATGCTGCAGGTGCGGTACTTCCAAGCTAAGCGCAGGTGGAGTCCCGGCCAGTGGCTGACTCGCATCATCGCCTACCCAGCGGCGTAACGTGGCGCGTGCAATCGCAACATCACGATCCAGCTCATCACGCCGGTCCTCAAGCGTTAGTGCTTCCTGATCGGCCTGAAGAAGCTCGCTGGATCGCGCGGAGTTGCCAGCGATCAATGCCTGTATAGCTGAGCGCAGCAGGGTGATCTGTTCATCCAACTCAGAGAAAAGCTCAACGCGACGCTCTGCGTAATAGACATCGAGCCAGCTCAGCGCCGTCTGCCGCTTGGTCTCCAAGACCATCGCGCGTTGCTCTGCTTCGGCACGGGTAACAGTGGCCTCAGCCAGTTGCCGGCGAGCCTGGCGCTTATCGCTGTTGGGCACTTCCTGCATCAGGCCAATGCGGCGCATGGTCATAAAGTCGCGATTAAGCGAGTAGCGATCCGGGCCTTCAATCGGCAGGTTATCCACGCCCAGGATCAACTTGGGATCAGGTAGAGCATCCGACGGAAGCACAGCCTGTTGTGCCGACTCGACTTGGGCCTGCCTGGCAAGATTCTCTGGGGCCGTACGTTCGACAAGGGCTTGAGCACGGGCGAACGTAAGTGGCTCCGCCTGCGCGGTGAGAAATGAACTCACCCACAGCACAGCAGCCAGCACGCCCGAACAGCCACGGCGTGCGAAAAGGAAAGCAGGCATGCTTTCGTCTCCAATGACGTTGATCGATGCCGCCTAAATGCAGGCGACAACAGAACGCTCTCTTAGCGGAGCGCATTTCAGATCAGAGCATCAGGAGACGCGGGGTGGACGCCAAAGACCGGCGGGCTCTCGTTGAAGTAGCGGCTGTATCAGCGCTGTTTGCGGGGAAGCATGCAATGGAGCGAAGAGTTTGATCACCACAGTTTGCAGCAGACCACTGGTTTTGCATTCCTGGCCGGCTTTGCAGGGCGATTTGCTGCCTGAGCTGGATGTGTCGCTCATGTCCTCACAGCAAGGAGCCTCACTGCCGGCATGATCCATATCGGCCATGGCACTTTGCATCGGGCAAGGTTCAGCTGCCGGCATGCTGCCAAAAGCTGGCAGCATCAGGCTGAGTACCAAAACCAGGACCGAGAAAAACCGATACATAGCGGTTGCCGTTAGCGTGTCTGAATAAACATTAGCAGAGCTCTTTTGCTCAACACAGCGATAAAACGTGCCATGGAACACTTGATCAATAAACTGGATTGTCTGGTCACTGTGGCGATTTAGAGCACTGGTAGTGCCAGCCAGCATCGGGCGGGCGGGTTCTGCTTGGGCTTGGACATATCTTCAACCTTTCCACGGCGGCAAGGTCAAGCGTTTTTCTTTCAGTTAACTAACACTTGCATATCAAGCTCTGCAGTGCAGCACAGTGTGGGTGAGGCTCGCGATGTTGGATCTTCCTTGATCCAAGCGCGTCCTGCGTCTCCTCAATGAACGTGATTACAACAGTGGAAGTGTGTAGCTGACGATCAGGCGGTTCTCATCAACGTCGTTGCCGAAGTTGGTTGAACGTAGTGTGGCGTTGCGCCATTTCACGCCCAGGTTTTTCAGTACGCCGTCCTGGAAGACATAGGCGATGTCAGTGTTGCGCTCCCACTCCTTACCATCGGCTTTGCCTGCGCCTAGATCAATATTGTCACCAGTCAGGTAACGGGTCATGAACGTCAAGCCAGGGATGCCAACGCTGGCAAAGTTGAAGTCATAGCGGGCCTGCCATGAGGTTTCGTCTTTGTTAGCGAAGTCGCCGATCTGTACATAGTTGACCAGGAACGGATCGGTGCCGTTGATGTAGGCGTAACCGGTGTCTCCGCTCATGCTCTGGTAGCCAACGCCGAGGGCGTGGCCACCAAAGGCGTAGGTAAACATTGCTCCGAATGCCTTGTTGTCGACGTTGCTGTTACCTTCGTCGGTAGAGCGGGCGTAGCGCAGATCAGTTTTCAGCGACTGTTTATCACCCAACGGCAAGGTGTGCAGGACCGTGAAAATATGCTGCTTATAGAAGTCATCCAGATTGCCGTAGTTGTAGCCGGTAGCCAGGTTGCTGTTCCATTTGTAGGTCGCCCCGGCGAAGTTGAATTCATCGCTCGTCTGGGTTCCGCCGCCGCTGATAGCGCGGGCTGCGCCGCTGGCAATGCTGAGGTCTTCGCTATCGGATGAGTCGCGCTGACTTACTTGCTTGAGCTGGCCTGCATCGAAGGTAAGCCCGTCAATCTCCAGCGAATTCAGGTGCCCGCCTTGAAAGGTCTGTGGCAGCAGGCGCGAATCGTTTGCTTGGACGGTTGGCAGTCTAGGTTGCAGCGTGCCCAGTTTCAGCACGCTGTTTGAGGCGCGCAGCTTCGCGGTTAAGCCCATCTCACCATATTCATCCTGCGCGGCACGAGGTGCTTCTTTATCGCGCTTGAGCAGGCCCGAGCCTGAGCGGTCGGCGCTAGAGTCCAGCTTGAGGCCAAGCATGCCAATGGCGTCGATGCCCACGCCGACTGTCCCTTCGGTGAACCCGGATTCGTAGCGCAGCAGGAAGCCCTGGGCCCATTCTTCCTGCTTTGATTGGCTGGCTGAGTCTTGGCGGAAGTCGCGATTGAAATAGAAGTTACGCGCTTCCAGCCCGGCTTTGCTGTCTGCGAAAAACTCAGCTGCGGCTGGCTGGCTAAGACTGAGTACCCCAGTACTCACCGCGACTGCCAAGAGGGTCTTCTTCATTGTTGTTTATCCGTAAGCGTCTGCCGAACTCACCTTGCGTAATTCAGGCGGGTGCCCATTGATGCGGCAGTAGTTGGCCAATCTCGCTG